>NZ_JACDWU010000254.1:0-45104 GCF_016464045.1 Pseudoalteromonas sp. bablab_jr011
CAGCGATGATTTATAAAAATCTTACTGAAGCCCTTTTGCTATATGGTCTTTAGCTAATTTTGTCCCCACCTGCTTTAAGCAGCTTTAACTGAATAATATTCACATATTTATTCAAAAAACTGCTTAACTGACTGGCATTACGAGCTAAGTCGGGGTTTTTTATCTAATCGAAAAGTTTAGAAGGAATAACGTGCACCAAGTGCGAATGTACGTGAATAAATCGCATTGCTAAAGTTAAATAAATTATCGTTACCTTCTCCGTAGTAGCTTTGATATACATCATCCAGAATATTTGTTGCATCAAATGTCACAACAAAGTCATCATTCACATTGTAGCTAAACTGGAAGTCTAAACTTTGCTCTGGGCGGCTCCAGAACTGTAAAGGGTTGGCAAAGATTGCAGCCTCATTACCTGTATAAAACTCAGAGCGCCATACATAAGATAAACGCATATCGAATGAGTCACGCTCATAAATACCCACGATACTGTATGATTCATCTGAAACACCCGCCATTTCTGATTCAACGTAGTTAGCGATATTACCAGCCTCGTCAAAGTCAGGGGTATCTTGTGAAGAATCAAGTAGTGTGAAACTTGCTTGCACACCTAAGCCATTTAAGTAATCAGGTAATTCTTCTGGGAAATAAACTAGACCTAATTCTAAGCCTGATAATTCACCATTAGAGGCATTTACAGGCGCGCTTAATACGTACGGGCGGGTTACACCATCATTACCTTCACGTACAACAGTTTTTCTTCCAGGAACAACTAAGCCTTCAATTTCACGCTTAAAGTAAGCAGCGTATAGTGAGCTTGTATCCGCAAAGTACCACTCAAGTGAAAGGTCATAGTTAGTTGACTCTGTAGGCTTTAATTCTGGGTTACCGCCAGTGCCTTCACCATAAATAGCCCCCTCTGTAAGTGGATCCGTCCAATACTGAAGCGCATTTAAGTCTGCGAAGTTAGGCATACGCAATGTTTCTGTATACGCAACTCGCCCGACTAGGTCATCTGTAATATTCCAGTTAAGCATGAAACTTGGTAAGACTTTACTTACATCGGCAGTCGCAGCACTGGTATCAAACACATTAGTGTTAGTGCCTGTTTCAGCTGTAAACTTCATATCTTGTTCATAGCTCACATAACGCACACCAATTTCACCACTGATATCTTCCGTTAAGAAAAAGTTAGTTGTTGCATAAAGTGCATATGAATCTTCTTCAATATCAAAGGTTTTATATTTATCTTCCGCTTCAAGCCCATAAATTCCTCGGATCTCGTTCGCATTATTTAGTAAATAACCACCATCGGCAGTAATAAAGCTATCAAAAGCGTCTGCACGGCCATCTAAATAATCATTTACTTGATAAACCACACCTGAGCCATCACCTGACGCCCCAGCTGCTGCAAGTTGTTCAATTAAACTTGCAAGGGATGTATCCGCTATGCCGCTTTCTTGAGTGCGTGTAAATTCTTCTGCAGTACGGCTTTCATAACGACCACCAAATTTAACTCTATCGAAATATGTACCACCAATTAGGTATTCGGCATCAAAAGTAAACGTCAGTGCGTCTCCTCGGTTACCTCCTCCATTATCGTATAATGTACTGGCATTCCAGTTTTCGATGGCAGCCATATCTGCTTCATTTACTGCAGTATTAGGATCATCCCAAAATGCAATGCCTGGCATTCCGTCATTGTCATTAAAATCTACATCTAAACCTGGTGCAACTCGGTTAAACCGCATACCGAAAAAGTCACTTTCAAACTCACTTTCTTGATAAACCAGTTCAGTATTAATTGTTAAGTAATCACTTGCTTGCCACTGAGCCCCTAATGCATATAAGTAGCTGTCTGTTTTTTCTGAGTTAGAGTCGCCACTTTGGAAGCCACCAGCACCAATTGCTTGTTTTTCTTTAACGACATTAGTGCCATCAAATACTGTGGGGGTTTCAATAAAGCCATTACCGTTTTCAAAGGTATTTGAGAACCATAATGCATTTTGAGACTGATTCTCGTAGCCTGTATAGAACCCTTCAGCTGTAATTTCTAATGTTTCATCTGGAGCCCACTGAAGTGATACTGAAGCAGCAGGACGTTTACGCTCACCTGTAAAAGAAGTACCGAAAATCGCATCTCGGGCTAGCAGGTACTCAGTTGGTACACCGTCAACATTTAATGTAGAACCTGAAGAAGTTGGCAAACCACTTTCAAGACCTGCTTGCCAAACTAAATTACCCTGAGAGTCATTATTTGGAATACGAGAATAAGGTGAATAACCAACGGCGGGCTTATCGGTAAAAAATGGGAATGCAGCACCTGCAGTCATCGTATCATCGCGATAATTAGTTTCCGAATAAGAGATATTAAATAATGCACCAAACTCACCTGCACCATCGAGCTCCCAGCGATTACTAATTAATGCGCTGATATTTGGATCAACTTTATCTGGCTGATCAGCATAAATAGCACGCGCCGCTAAAACCACTTTTTCACCGTCAAAGTTGAATGGGCGATGCGTTTTAATGTCGATCGCCCCTGCGATACCACGCTCAATTTGATCTGCCGAACGAGTCTTAAAAACTGTAACACCTGATAGTAAGCTTGCTGGAATGTCTTGTAATGAGACGTCACGGCCCGCACCAGTAAATATAGCACGACCATTAATAGTCGTATTGACGTCAGTAAGGCCACGGATTGAAACCGCACTTACTTCACCCGCTCCACGGCCCGTTGTTTGTACACCCGTCACACGTTGAAGCGCTTCAACCACGTTATTATCAGGGAATTTACCAATATCTTCAGCGACAATAGCATCCACGATTTGAACACTTGCACGTTTTTCATCAAGTGCTTTGTTTAAACTTCCACGTATACCAGATACCTGGATAACTTCCATTTCATTGGCATTTTTCTCGGGAGTATTTGATGTTTCCTCCTGAGCAAAAGCAAATTGACAAGTAAATGCCATAACTACAGCACTGGCTATGTGTGTTCTTTTAAACATAAGCGGTGTTCTCCAAATTATAGTTATATCGGATTTCTGAGGGAATTCCCTCTCAGTTTCCGAGTTGTGCTCACTGCATAGTGCATCGTGTGTTGTCGAAACGGTGCGCGATTAAATCTCTATTTTTCATTTGAATGTATTGCAGCTCAGCTTTAATCATATTGTATGATTATTTTGAGATCAACCGATTATATTAATTAAAAAATAATGCACTCTCGTTAATATAAAGCGTATTACTAGAAATATTTCAATAATGTAAAAGGCATAACACTTTCATTTCAAATAATAGTTAACATCAATATTTTCAATAGGTTAAAATGTGCATTAATTTAATATCAAGATACAAAGTGTAGAAAAAAAGACCACAAATTATTTACGTAAAGTAATTTGCTGTTACTATGATAATAAAAATACAATAGTACAAATAAGCCTTTTTGCTGTATTTCAAACAAATTGTTTCGTGTAAACAATCAGTTACTCAGTACAATTAAAAATACACGATGTATTAACTGCGTATGAGTAAAAATCAGCATTTAAAACAACAATCATTCACAGAGGACACTCATGAGTAAATTGAAAGCCTTAGCGCTACCACTGCTTTTCTCAAGCAGCTTAGCCGTCGCACAAAATCCATTATTCACAGATGTATTTACTGCAGACCCCGCAGCACTTGTTCATAATGACACTGTATATCTCTACACTGGCCATGATGAGGCACCTAATAACGATGTATTTTTCGAAATGCATGACTGGCTTGCCTTTTCGTCTACCGACATGGTGAATTGGAAAAAGCATGGCCCAATTATGAAAGCCACTGACTTTAAATGGGCAAAAGGCGAAGCGTGGGCTTCACACATGATTGAGCGTGATGGCACCTTTTACTTCTTTACCACAGTTCGCCACAACGATACAAAACCGGGCTTTGCTATTGGTGTTGCAACGTCTAAGTCACCGACAGGCCCATTTAAAGACGCCATTGGCCATGCGCTTGTTACAGACGATATGACCAAGCACACACCGAATGATTGGGATGATATTGATCCTGCTATTTATACCGAAGAAAACGGCGACACTTACATGTTCTTTGGTAACTTAGTGCCAAAATATGTAAAGTTGAGCGATGACTTACTTTCGCTTGATGGGGAAATCAAAACACTCGATTTGCCAAACTTTACAGAAGCATTATGGGTGCATAAAAAAAATGATAACTACTATGTATCGTACGCCTGTGAGTTCCCTGAGAAAATCTGTTATGCAATGAGTAAAAGTATTCATGGACCGTGGGAATATAAAGGTATCTTGAATGAAATCGCGGGCAACAGTGAAACCAACCACCAATCAATTATCGAATACAAAGGTAAAGATTATTTTATTTACCACACAGGGGCAGTACCACCAATTGATGGCAAACCAAGTGGTGGGCGTTTTCGTCGTTCCGTGGCTATCGAACCACTTTACTACAATGAAGACGGCACCCTTAAACGTATTATCATGACTACCGAAGGGTTAAGTAAACAAAGCAAATAATACTCTTAGGGCTCTGATGCAGAGCCCTCTTACTTTTGAATCATCCGCTGCTCAATCTTCACTATTAAAACACTAAAACACTTTCCATCTTCCCATTTTTAACACCTTAACCCTTCTGCAAACAACAAAACCCACAAAACAAAGTATTTACAATGCAGTTACCTTTGTGAAATCATTTGCACAATGCAAATAATATTATAAAATTACAATACTACGTTATTATTGATTTTTTATAGCGGCAACATTTTTGACAACAATTACATAAAAATAAATCCCTAATTTAAAGGACACATAACATGAAATTAAATAAATTAGTCATAGTCATAGCCTGCTCTTTGGCTGTGACAGGTTGTGGCAAAGAAGAGGGCACTAAGCTTAACTCGTCTCTTGCTGTCACCGAACCCCAAAGCGCAAAACCCAGTGTAAGTAGCAGTGTTGAATACACAGAATCAGGGAGCGTAATGGTTACTAATGTCAGTGTACATGACCCTTCTGTTGTTAAAGTTGACGACACTTATTATATTTTTGGTTCACACCTTGCTGCCGCTAAATCAACAGATCTTCTGAACTGGGAAATGATTTCTTCGCCCTCTGTAGTAAAAATTGACGGACAAGATGTATTACAAGTCAATGAAAGTCCTTTATTCGATTACAATTACTTAGCAGAAATAGCCGATGGCGTTGAGTGGACTGATGATTACCCAAGTAACTGGGCTGCTAACGTTATTCAAGCACCTAATGGTAAGTTCTGGTTTTACTACAATAGCTGTGGAGAAGATAATACCAGTACTAAAGAGATACCCAATGATCAAATTTGTTTGGAGCGCGGCTACTTAGGATTAGCTGAGGCTGACAACATCGAAGGCCCTTATACAAATAAAGGCATTTTTTTACGAAGCGGCTATCGTAATGAAGCCGAGTTTACAGCCTACCCACTCGATAATGGCCAAACAACCTACAATGGTGGCGTTGATCCTAACGTGATCGACCCTGCAGCATTCTATGATACGAACGGCAAACTTTGGATGGTTTACGGCTCACATCATGGGGGCATTTTTATTCTAGAGATGGACACCGAAACCGGAAAGCCTAAAGCAGGTCAAGGCTATGGTAAGCACCTTCTTGGTGGTGCAGGCCGCTTTATAGAAGGTCCATTTGTCATGTACAGCCCAGAGAATGAATATTATTACCTATTCTACTCGACTGGTGGACTTGATTTAAATGGCGGCTATAACATTCGTGTTGCTCGCTCAAAAACGCCTGATGGTCCGTACCTAGATAACGCGGGTAATGACATTGCAGCAATAGGGGGCCTTGAAATTGGTGAAAAACTAATGGGCGGCTTTGAATACACCCAAGAGCTTGGCGAAACAGCACCCGCATGGGGTTATCAGGCTCCGGGGCATAACTCGGCTTACTACGATGAAGCAACTGGTCGTTACCTTTTAGTTACACACACTCGTTTCCCACAAACATCGACTGAGTTCCCTAACAATACTGAAGCACACCAAGTTCGTGTGCATGAAATGTTTATTAACTCATTAGATTGGCCGATGGCTTCACCGCAACGCTATGTACCGCTTGAGGGCGACAACATGGTAATTGCTGATGAGCTTTACGGTTACTACAAATTTATCAATCACGGCACTGATGTAAACACTGATGCAATTCGTTCAACACATATTGCACTAAACAAAGACCATTCTGTTACCGGTGATGATGTGGGTGTCTGGTACATGATTGATGACTCTAATATTAAACTAGAGCTTGATTCAGGCACTTATTACGGGGTCGCAAAATGGCAATGGAATGACAATAAACAGGATTTAGTTGTTACTTTCTCAGCCTCATCTTTAGATAATGCGACGATATGGGGCACAAAAGTTGCTGAGATCGGTGAAACACAGACAATTCTAGCAACGATACAAGATGCGTTAAATTTAAAAACGGAACTGAGTGTCGCTGACGATGGTTACTCTCTTCCTACGAAAGGTAAAGCAGGTACAACAATTACGTGGCAGTCTAGCAATGAGTATTATATTGATACAGATGGTTCTATTTTTATCCCTACGCCAGATCGCGGCGATCAAGCTGTCACTTTAACCGCAACGATGACACTTAATGGTGAAGTTGCAACGAAAACATTCAATGTAAACCTAAAAGCACGGCCTGAATTTAGAAATGCGATTGCACATTATCAATTTGAAGATTCACTAAGCGATAGTTTAGGCAATCTAGGTGATGCTGGAGTGACTGACAACAATCTATTAAATGTGGGTGCAGGCACAGCCGCTTTCGCTGATGGCCAAACAGGCAAAGCGTTTAATTTTGATGGGGCGACCGGTGTTCGTTTACCAGATAATTTAATTACAACCTCAGATTTCACTGTTTCTTACTGGATCAATCCTGAGGAGATCACTAACTTCTCTCCAACTTTCTTTGCAGCAGCATCCGTTGATAACTGGATAAGTATCGTACCAGCAAATTCACCTTCATTCCTTTGGAGCCACTATTTAGATGAAAATAATAAAGACGTTTGGGGTGATGTAAACCAGACTACACCTGCACCATTAGCCTGGTCACATATTGCAATTACTTATGTAGGCCAAACAGCTACACTTTATAAAGATGGCAAAAGAATTGGCTCAATACAAAGACCCGACATGTTTAATACACAAACCGGCAACTTTGCGCTGGGTGTGAACTATGGCTGGGACTTACCTTTCCAAGGTCAAATTGATGAGCTCATTGTGTATGACTACGCCCTGAATAGTTTTAATATTAACGCTGCGGCAATGACAAACCAAACCAACCCAGATAACTTCCCAGCATTTATTAAGAGTGCGCTTGATTTAGGTGATGTCTCTGCAGTACGTGAAAGCTTCGAGTTACCACGTGTCGGTCCATTTGTGTCAGGTATTAGCTGGACGTCAAACAACGAAGAGTATTTAAAACCAGTCAATGGCACAGCTGTTGTGACTCAACCAAGTGCCTCTGCTGGCGACCAAGTTGTAACATTAACGGCAACCATTAACTACAAAGACTTTACTGATACTAAGTCATTCGATGTGACCTTAAAATCACTTGCACCAGCTGAATACAGCTTCGAAGGTGACTTAAGTGCGCTTAATGGTGCCTACGCAACAGCTAAACCAACAGGTGGGTTAATCAATAATACTGGCGGTAATGTTACATACGTTGACGGTATCATTGGTCAAGCCGTATTCCTTGACGGCTCAGGTGTCCGCTTACCAGATAACCTTATTACAACCAATGATTACTCTGTATCTATGTGGTTAAAACCAGAAAGCTTCACAGATTACACAACTGCGTTCTTCGCAGGTGCAAATGCAGAAACTTGGCTGAGCTTAGTGCCAGAAATGGATAGCGGCCTAACTCGTTTGTGGGCAAATAATGGCGCATTCTTTGATAATGCAGAGCTAGATAGCCGTATCCCTCTCAAAGAGTGGACACATGTTGCCTTCACGGTTGATGGCACCAACGGCGATACGATAAAAATGTACGTCAATGGTGAACTTCAGCTAGAAGCGGGCGGTTTCCCTCGCGTGTTCACTGTACCTGGTGAAACCAATGAATTTGCCTTGGGTGTTAACTACTGGGATACCCCTTATAACGGGGCTATTGATGAACTGAAAATTTTCAACGGCACTGTTAGTAGTGCTGAAGAAATAAAAGCACTCTTTGACGCAGCTTCTGCACAAGAAGAGTAATAAGTAAGGTGAGCTGTCTCACCTTCCTTATTCGTTGTCGTAAAAAGCCAGACTCTGTCTGGCTTTTTTATGCACAAAGCGCTTTTAAACAAGGCAAACACATTGTATTGTAATATTTATAATACAATTAAGGGGTTCTCAATATGCTGCGTTTTCTCATCTTCTCAATGTGTTTTCTATCCTCTGTATGTACAGCAAAAATAATCGATTCAAAAGTCTTAGATAATGGCGGGAATGGCCCTTTCAATGCTGTTGCAACTACCGATTCATCACTTGAAAACTATGTAATTTACCGCCCCAAAGACCTTTTAACTACCGTCAAAAACTCATCAAAATTACCCGTTGTTGTGTTTGCAAATGGTGGATGTATGGATACCTCATACCCTTTTGAAAATATGCTCAGCAATATTGCGTCGCATGGTTATTTAGTCATCGCACTGGGGAAGATGCAATACAGTCTCGATGATAGACAACTTAATAAAGCCAGCAATACGATGATCCCTCTTGCTATCGATTGGGTAACCGCTCAAGCAGCTAACCCCCTGAGTGACTTTTTTCAAATGGTCGATTTAAAGAACATTGCCATTGCTGGCCAGTCTTGTGGTGGTGCACAACTCCTTGCCACAGCGGCAGATAAAAGAGTAAGCAGTTATTTAATGTTTAATTCGGGCATTGGCGATATGACGATGGCCAATGCAGATAAACAATCACTAAAAAACGTGCATGCGCCGATAATTTACCTCGTGGGTGGGCCTACAGATATTGCAACTAACAATGCTCAACTTGACTATCAACGTATTAACCACGTGCCCATTGTGTTTGCAAATCATCGGACAGCCGGTCATTCAGGTACGTTTGAGCAACCTTATGGGGGCTCATTTTCAACCCTAGCTATCAAGTGGCTAGATTGGCAGCTAAAGAATATTGACACCAATGCCACACTTTTTTTGAGTTCACAAGATACCTCGTTTCCGCGCTGGAACATCAAAGCTAAACAATTTTAAAAAGGAATAACATGAACACATCAGTACGACTCAAAAATTTAATAATAATCATAACCTTAACAACAATATCGCATGTCGCTAATGCGTCAGCACTGACGCAAGTTAATGTTGAACAAGGTACGCTAAAAGGCGTTGCTGAAGCTAATTTAACAGTTTTTAAAGGCGTACCTTTTGCCAAACCTCCTGTTGGCGAGTTGCGCTGGAAAGCGCCACAACCACCGGCAAACTGGCAAGGTATACGCGAAGCCAAAGAGTATGCTCCTGCCCCCATGCAAGCAGGTAACCCGGTTTCAGGTATCAGTGAAGATAGCTTGTATTTAAATATTTGGACACCCGCGAAATCAGCAGACGAGCAACTTCCTGTCTTTGTATGGATTTACGGTGGCGGGTTTAGTTTTGGCAGTTCATCAGATCCTATCTTTGATGGCACTCAACTCGCGAATAAAGGTGTTATTGTCGTTTCAATCGCGTATCGAGTAGGGCAATTAGGCTTTTTAGCGCACCCTGAGTTAAATAAAGAAAGTAAAGCGGGAGTGTCTGGTAACTATGGTCTACTTGATCAAATAGCGGCTTTAAAGTGGCTGAAAAAAAATATTAGTGCCTTTGGTGGAGATGCCAATAACCTGACTATCGCTGGCGAATCAGCAGGGGGAATTTCGGTCAGTATGCTTGCAGCATCCCCTTTAGCAAAAGGCTTAATTAACAAGGTGATATCACAAAGTGGTGGGTCATTTGGCCCCACTCGTACTAACAATTACCCTGGAGAAAACATGTCAACACTACAGCAAGCACAGGCTGAGGGGGTCGACTATGTTAAACAATTTGGTGCAACATCAATTGCAGAGCTTCGAGAAATGGATGCCACTAAATTTATTCCTAAAGGCTGGTCATTACCTGGGGGGTGGCCAATTGTTGATGGTTACGTGATTAAAGACGATCAATATACACTTTATCAACACGGGCAATTCAATGATGTACCTGCACTTATTGGTTATAACTCTGATGAAGGATTAAGTTTTGTATGGGATCCTGATGTAAATAAATTTGTAGCTGGCATCAAAAAACGCTACGGCCCTTTTGCTGAAAAGTTATTAGACGCCTACCCAGTTGCCAAAAACAGTATACCTCGCAGTGCCCGTAACCTAGTTCGTGATGCGGCTTTTGGTTGGCACACATGGAGCTGGGCAAAGTTACAAACACAATATGGTAATGCGCCTGTGTACCTGTACTACTTCGATCATCACCCTGCCCGAAAGAGTGGGGCAAAAGATGAAGATCACGGCTCTGCTCACGGTCATGAAATTGCGTACGTGTTTAAAAACTTGAATAAGTCAGATCCCAATGTCACACCAAACGACTTAAAAATGTCAGAGGTTATGGCAACGTATTGGACTAACTTCGCTAAAAACGGGAATCCCAATAATAACGCACTACCAAACTGGCCAGCTTTTGATGATGAAAAGCCGAGTACAATGTACTTCCAACAACAGCCAAAAATAGGGCCTGTGCCAGACATCAAAGCACTCGAAACGTTAGATCAGTATTTTCAGTGGCGTCGAACAGCAGAAGGCGAAAAATGGGCAAATAAAGCGGCTAATTAAACATTAATCTTATAGAGCAGTGCAGGTTTAACTTTTAAAAAACCTGCGCCATGCTCCCGTATTAACTTACTTTAATGGGTCGTTGAACGTGTCTTAATAAGGTGACTAGTGCGCAGTTTTACTCACTTTTCCAAAACTGCCACCACTTTTTGCTACTCGCGGTATCTGCTTTACTCAACGCTGAGCTTGCTGTTTCATGGGGATACCTTATACGATAAGACGGATCACTAAAGGCAGGGTTCAGTGCCGTTGAGTTATTCATTCGATCATAGTCATCTAAGTGGGGATTAGAATAAAACTCTTCGACTGGATACGGTAAATAAGCCTCGTCATACCCTGAATATTCAAAAATAAAACGTTTCGCTTTTTCATTTCTAAGGAATGCATTCCGAAACAAATGCCATTCAGCATCATCAATATTCATATAAAAATATTCACTCGCATCCAGAATGAGATACTCGTACTCTAGCTCATCAAAAAGCGCGATTGTCTTATCTAAATACCCTATCGCTATTTCAGGCTCTTGAAATAATTCAGTAAAAAACCGATGTGAGTTTTCTATATTTTCTTTCGCTTTTTTGACCGTCGTACACGGTAAAGAGATCGTATCGTAGTGTAAATTACCCTCTCCATCCATGTATTCAATTTTAGACTCGATGAAATCATCTTCATTGAAAAACATTAACCAGACTATTGGTATTTGATAACCTGCTTCAGCTAACTCAATGTACTGACCACCTTCACTTTGCAGCTGATGCACACTTGAAATTGGTTTACTTGAATTAATTAAATAAGACATTTACAACTCCTACTCCCTGAGAAAGCAACCAGCGCATTCCCTTAAACTGTATAATTATACCTTCACGTTATATTAACCGGAACAAAAAAAGCCACTCATAAATGAAGTGGCTTTGGTTTGAGTCGATTCTTTACTTATGACTTAATGTGGTTCACGCAGGTGGAACACTTGGCACTTGTTACCTAAATCGGGTTGTTGTGCAAAGTTAGTGTTTTCAGCCAAACCACAGTTACTTAAGCCTAATGCTTGTTTTGTGTAACGGTTGATAAGCATGATGCCACCGCCTTCAACTGGGGCAATGCGCCACTGTGCTGTTTTCGCGGCACACGAAGCCATTTCTACATTGGCACCCGGCACGAGTGCATTATCGGCTACTGCAGCACAGAACTCGCTGTCAGCGCTTTGTTTAAGGCTTACATAACCCGTATCTGTTGGTGTGAAGAACCATTGCTGTGCGTCTTTATGCGTATAAGCGTGTTGCTCAACATTAGTACCTGCTTTAACTGTACCAGCTACGCTCAACGCTTTACCACTTTGTTGGCTTAATACCACAACACTGCCCATAGGGCGTAATTGCCAGTCGCCACACGCTGTTGTGTCGCTTTGCTGTAAAACCGCTTGATTTTGCGCAGCCGAACACCCTGCAACCGCTAAAGGTTTGCCTGTGTAACGGTTAGTAATAGATACATTACCATCTGTGCTTGGAGCTACTTTCCATTGCTGGCAGAAGTTATTGCGCCATGCCGCAGATTGTACTTTAGCGTTGTCAGCCTCGTTACAGCTTTCAAGCTCTAAGAACTTGCTGTCTTCGCGGTTGGCTAAACGAACAAAACCGTCTGTTGTTGCATCAATAACCCACTGACCATTGGTGCTTGCACACTGGCGCTGCACTGCGCGCGCATCTTGTGGGTCTGCAGCGATGTCTAAACATAGGCCACTTGTGGCATTCACTAATTGGTAGCGTTGACCTTGTACACGTGTTACCAGCGGGCCATATTCACCTGATGGTGGGGCGACTTCAACACCCGGCGTTAATGGTTTACCAAAGTTTGGTGTTCCATCGTTGTTCCAAGTGAATTTTTGCGCACGTAAAGAACGCGTTGCGCTACAACCGTGCTCTACTGAATCATTACCATGGTAAACCAGCCAATCTTCAGTGCCATCTGGCGACGTGAAGAAACCATTATGACCTGGGCCAAATACGTCTTCTGTGCGCTCAAATACCGGCTTGTCGTATTTTTTCCAGCTGCTGGCTTTAAGTGGATCATCACCTACAAGCTCAAGCATACCCAGCTTGTAGTCAGGGGTATTACAGAAGCTTGCTGAGTACGTCATAAACGTACGCCCATTGTGCTGTATAATTTCAGCGCCTTCCGTTACTTTACGACCACTAATTTCCCAGTCTAGCTCAGGACGCGTGATTACCGTGTGTGGAGAGTTCTTTTTCAGTGTCCATGGGTTTTCCATTTCAGCAATAATGTTTAACTGTTGATCGCCCTGCCACTGTGAGTAAATCACATACAGTTTATCGTTGTATGTAAGGTAGTTACCGTCGATATTCCATACGTTTGGCATTAATGCCCCTTTGTATTCGTATGGACCCATAGGGTCATCACCGGCACTTTCTAAAACATTTAAGTGTTGGTTATCTAGCGTGCCATCGGTACCGGCTGTGTACATCATGTACCAACGATAGCCATTTGGCCCTTTTAGGCGATGGAATTCAAACGCCCAGAAGTTACAACAACGTTCAGGGTTTGAATCTGACCACACATTGACAGGTGTTGCATCTGCAAGACCAGCAAGTGTGGGCGATTTTCGCATCACTAATTCAGAAGTCCATGTTGTTGTGGTTAAGTAATAGTTACCATCCCAATACTCAAGCCATGGATCGGCGCCATTAGGAAACAGCGGATTGGTAAATATGCCATTATCTTGAATGGGCGCTTTTTCTGTGGCTGCTACATCAGTTTTTTTAGCGGTGTTGTCTTCAGCCGTTGTCTGACAGCCAGTCAGCGCGCCAAACGACAAGGCAAATAGGCTGGCTAAACCGGCCTTTTGCATTGCGCTTTTAAGCTTTGTTGTTTTCACGTTTGTGTTCCTTTATTTTGTACCAAATTCGTACACGATGCGTGTTGAGTACACGTCACCCGGTAATAATGTTGTGCTTGGGAACGTTGGCTGATTGGGTGCATCAGGGAAGTGTTGTGGCTCTAAACAAAAACCACTTCTGAAGTTATGCACTAAGCCAGACGCTTGCTTGCTACTACCGTCTAAGAAGTTACCTGAATAAAACTGTACGGCAGGCTCTTCGGTGTAAACGGTTAATGTACGACCTGAGTTTGCTTCGTAAACCGTTGCCGCTTCTACAAGCTCTTTGCTTGGTGTGTCTTTTAGTACAAAGTTATGGTCGTAGCCTTTACCAAGCTGAAGCTGTTCATTGCTTACTTTTATATCTTGACCAATTGCTTTAGCAGTACGGAAGTCAAACGGTGTGCCTGCTACATCCATTAACTCTCCCGTTGGGATTAAGCCACCATCTACAGGCGTAATCGCTTTGGCGTTAATTTGCATTTGGTGATCAAGAATGTCGCCTTTACCCGCTAAGTTAAAGTAGCTGTGCTGCGTCATATTGATAATGGTAGGCTTGTTCGTTGTAGCAATAAACTGCATGTCTAGCGTGTTGTTATTGGTTAACGTGTAAGTCACTTCAGTGGTTACTTCACCTGGGTATCCTTGGTCACCATCGGGGCTAACAAGGCTTAGGGTCACGCCTGCACTGTTTTGCGTAGTGAACGGTGTCATGTTCCATACTTTTTTGTCGAAACCTTGCACACCCCCGTGTAAATGATTGTCGCCGTCGTTAGTGGCAAGCTGATATTCGGTGCCATTTAACGTGAATTTACCGTTCGCAATACGGTTACCAAAACGACCGATGATTGCACCGTAGTAAGTCGTTGCTTTTGTGTAAGCGTCTAGGTTATCTAAACCCAGTACAATATTACCCATTTCGCCTTTTGCATCTGGCGTTTCAATGCGCGTGATAATACCGCCGTAGTTGATTACATCAACACTAATGCCATTGCTGTTAGTGAGTGTTACTTGATTTACAGGGGTTTGATCTGCAAGCACGCCGTAAGCCGTCATAGATGCTGAAGGGGAAGTTGTCATATTGTCTCCTTGATGAGCACACGCTGGTGTAAGGGCAATCCCACATGTCACCAACAATGCATAAAGCCCGCGCGACTTTTTCGTGTTCGAACCGGCTGTTTGATGAGTTGTTTTTAAACCTTGGAAAACACATTGCAATGACATATGAATAACCTTTTTTTAATTGTATTTATAGTTTTATAATACAAATAAGGGGATCATTGCAAATTTAATCGCTAAAATTGGATTTTGCCGTCTTTTACCATAATGCAGTCCATGCCCGCACTTTTTGCTGCTTGATAGCCAATTTGCGTATCTTCAAACACCACGCATTTACTGGGTTCAACACCTAATTGCTCAGCCACTTTTAAAAACGTTTCTGGGTCTGGCTTACCTTTACTCACATCACTTGCGGTAACTAAGGCGCCTATTTTATTAATTAAATTAGTATCTGTTAGGTGATCAATTGCATGCTCGCGGTCAGCCCCTGTACCCACTCCCATTGGCAGTACACCATGGTATTTCTCAAGTACAGCGACGGTTTCGTCAATTACCAATGGATGGTGCTGTAAATCAACCCAAAATTGGTGCTTGTCTTTAGCAACAACGAGAGGGTCGTGATCTAAACCAAATTTTTCATTGAGCATTTCAATGGTTTTAACGGTCGGTATGCCACCCAAGCTATACATGTAGTCGTAATCGAACGGATAACCATACGCTTCACAGGCTTTCTGCCATGCTTGCAAATGACTGCCCATTGAGTCAATTAAGGTGCCGTCCATATCAAAAATAATGCCTTGGTAGGCGCTTAAGTCGATCATATCTACTCCTAAAAAGTGTTACTTCACAATAGCATAAGCCAGCGAGGAGCGAGGCTCATCACTGGCTTAATCGACAACAAAATTTGACTGAACATGCTAAAAGCATGCCCTAGTACTTTATGTACTCGTTTTTACAGGCCACGTTTTAGCATGTAATAAGCTGCGTTATGACGAAGCTCTGTTTTGAAACCACGAATTGTCGTATCGTTATCGATGATCATCGTTTCAACGCCAGCCATTTCAGCAAAATCAACGATCATATCAGTTGTGACTGCTTGGCTGTATGCAGTGTGGTGTGCACCACCAGCGTGGATCCATGCAGCAGATGCAACAGATAGATTTGGTTTTGGTTCCCACAGTGCTGAAGCCACTGGTAAGTGAGGTAAATCAGCTGGCGGAGCCACTGTATCTACTTCGTTGATTAGAATGCGGAAACGGTTACCCATATCAATTGGTGATACGTTAATTGCAGCGCCTGGCTTTGCAGTAAACAATAAACGGCCTACATCACACTTCACACCGATCGTGTGTTGGTGAACTTCTAAGCGTGGTTTTTGTGCTGCAATTGAAGGACATACTTCTAACATGTGCGCGCCAAGTACTTGGTCAGTCTCACCCATGTTGTAAGTGTAATCTTCCATGAATGAACAACCGCCTTCACGGCCTTCACCCATTACTTTCATGATGCGAACCATCGCAGCTGTTTTCCAGTCACCCTCACCACCGTAGCCATAGCCTTTCGACATTAGGCGCTGTGTAGCAAGACCCGGAAGACCCGAAAGACCTGATAAGTCTTCAAAACAGTTTGTGAATGCTTTAAAGCCGCCTTTCTCTAAGAAACGCTCCATACCAAGCTCTAAACGTGCTTCGTTGCGCAGCATTTTCACGGCGTAATCGTCTTGTAGAGTTTCGTCAGAAATCACATAGTCTTGCTTATAAAGCGCTAACTGTGCATCGATTTCGTCTTCTGTGATTGTATCAACCACTTTTACAAGCTCAGCGACACCAAACGCGTGTACTTCATAACCAAAGGTGATTTGTGCTGAAACTTTGTTACCTTCCGTTACCGCTACTTGACGCATGTTGTCGCCAAAACGCGCTACTTTAAGTGTTTGGCTTTCTGCCCAGCCTTTCGCCGCACGACACCAGTCATCTAACTGCTGTTGTACGTCAGCACGTTGCCAGTGACCCGCAACCACTTTGCGCTCTTTACGCATTACTGTACCGATGAAACCGAACTCACGGTCACCGTGTGCACTTTGGTGCGTATTCATGTAGTTCATGTTGATGTCAGACCAAGGAAGGGCTGCATTGAACTGAGTATGAAGGTGTAACCAAGGCTTACGTAATTCGCTTAGGCCAGCAATCCACATTTTCGCAGGTGAAAAAGTGTGCATCCATAATACTAAACCAACACAGTTAGGATCGGTATTTGCCGCTTGGCAAACAGCGTGAATTTCTTCAGGTGACTTAACGGTAGGCTTACATACCAAGTTTACTGGTAGGTTCGCTTCGCTGTTTAAGCCCGCTACAATTGCTTCGCTGTCTTTGGCAACCGTTTCTAACACCTTAGGACCATAAAGATGTTGTGAGCCGGTAACAAACCAGACTTCTTTCGTCATCGTCGTCATGTTAATAATCCTCTAAATTCTTGCTATTTGCTCTGACCGTAATACGCGTTTTTACCGTGCTTACGTAGATAATGTTTATCCATCACTGCTTTTTTAAGTTCAGCTGCGTGTGGATCTAAAGTGCGTGTTAAATACGCCATGCGAGCAATCTCTTCGAGTAGCGCGGCATGGTATACAGACTGAGCGGCATCTTTACCCCACGTGAAAGGCGCATGACCCGCAACAATCACCATAGGTGCAGCTTTCGGATCGCGGTCTTTATACGCATCAGTAATTTGAATACCGGTTTCTAACTCATAATCGCCATTCACTTGCTCATCAGTTAGTTCACGCGTACAGGTGATGTCACCGTGTACATAGTCAGCGTGAGTTGTGCCAAGGCAAGGAATGCTTTGCTTTGCTTGTGCCCATGCAGTTGCATAGGTCGAATGCGTGTGTGTTACACCGCCAATCTCATCGAAGTGGCGATATAAATGAACATGTGTTTTGGTGTCAGAAGACGGACGCATAGCACCTTCAACAATGGTGTTTTCAAGGTCGACGATCACCATGTCGTCGGCTTTCATTTGGTCGTACGATACACCACTTGGTTTAATCGCAATCACGCCTTTGTCGCGGTCGATTTGCGATACGTTACCAAAGGTATAAATTACTAAGCCACGACGTTGAAGCTCCATATTCGCTTCATAAACTTCACGTTTTAGTTCAGTAAAACTCATGCTTTGTCTCCGTTTACATAGCTTGCAAGTGCTTGGTAGTTGGCATAAAGCGCGTCATACACCGCTACACGCTCAGGGTTTGGTAAGTACTGATGACAGACTGATGACGCCATCACTTTTTGCGCATCAGCCACTGTTGCGTGCTCACCCGCAGCAACCGCAGCCATAATTGCCGCACCCAATGCACAACTTTGCTCACTCTCTAAAACGTCGATTGGACAGTTCCAAACATCAGCACAGGTTTGCATTACGTAGTCTGATTTTTTAGAAATACCGCCGATAACAACCACTGACTCAATTGGCACGCCTTCACTTTGAAAACGCTCAGTGATAGCACGTGCGCCAAACGCCGTTGCTTCAACAAGTGCTTTAAAGAATTTAGGTGCATCGGTGCCCATTTTTAAGCCCGTTAATGCCATTGCAACGCTTTGATCAGCATCTGGCGTACGACGACCATTTACCCAATCAAGCGCAGTTACGTCGCTGCTTGTTACAGGGAGTGCTGCCGCCGCGTTTGATAAATCAACTAAGATTGAGTCTTCTAGCTTGTTAACTAACGCCTGCTCAGCGTCAGATAGATTTGTAAGTTGGCGAGTTGGCCAAAGTACTAGATTTTTAAACCATGCGTATAAGTCACCAAAAGCAGACTGACCGGCTTCTAAGCCAATTAATCCTGGGATCACTGAGCCATCAACTTGACCACAAATACCTTTAACGCAGGTATCACCTAGTTGCTCTTTAGACGTTACCGTGATGTCACAAGTTGAGGTACCCATTACCTTAGTTAGAACGCCTGGGCGAACATTGGCAGCTACTGCCCCCATGTGACAGTCAAATGCACCGTAACCAATCACGATGCCTTGTGGTAAACCTAGCTTCTCGGCCCACTCAGCGGTTAAGTTGCCAGCAACTTGGTCGCTTGGCTCTGTGGTTGCATTTAAAGTATCAACAACACCATCTAATAGTGGGTCGATACTTGTAAAGAAACTGTTTGGTGGGAAACCGCCCCACTGCTCGTTCCACATTTGTTTGTGGCCCGTTGCACAACGCCCTAGCTTTAATGCTTCAGGGTGAGTTGTGCCGCACATGAGCGCGGTCATCCAATCACAGTGTTCAACCCATGAATAAGTGGCTGCTTTAACACTGCTATCAACGCGGAAAATATGTAATGCTTTAGCCCAGTACCACTCAGAAGAGTAAATACCGCCCATGTGTGAAAGGTAGTTCACATCGTTGTTAGTTGCAGCTTGAGTGATTTCATTTGCTTCTTTAATAGACGTATGGTCTTTCCACAAAATGAACATTGCATTTGGGTTTTCTGCAAACTCTTCAGTTAATGCCAGTGGTGTACCTTGGCTATTAATAGCCACAGGCGTTGAGCCTGTCGTATCAAAGCTCATACCCACTACTTTGTCTGCGGTACCTGCTGGAACATGCGACCAAAGACCATTCACTACTTCAACAAGGCTATCAATGTAGTCTTGTGGATGCTGACGAAACTGATCTTTACTTGGGTCACAATATAAACCTTGTGCCCAGCGCGGGTAGTTCACTAAATGGCTGGCTAGTTCTTCACCAGTTGCAACATCAACGAGTAATGCTCTTACCGAGTCTGACCCGTAGTCTAATCCCAACGTATAACGAGACATAATTACCTTTCACTAATTGCTTACTAACATTGTTAGTCATTATCTTTATTTGTATGATAATATCAACAATACCAGATTGTAAAGGTATTATAAAAATATTATTAACAGGATTATTTGCTGCTGGCGGGCGATTTATTGCGCAGTTTTTCTGGAAGATTAGATTGTTTTTTCAGCACAAATAACAGGTTAAAGCCACTAAATTAACTTTTGTATGATAAGAATGGGATAATTATGTCTAACCAACTAGAACAACTTAAAGCAATGACAACCGTTGTTGCTGACACGGGTGATTTTGAAGCAATCAACGAATACAAACCGCAAGATGCAACAACGAACCCATCACTCATCTTAAATGCGATTCAAATTGAGAAATACCGTCCACTTGCTGCAGAAGCCGTTTCATGGGCTAAAGCACAAAGTAACGATGCAAATGAAGTAATAAGCAAAGCAGCTGATAAACTAGCAGTGTTAATTGGCTCTAAATTAATGGAGCAAGTACCGGGTTTAGTGTCAACTGAAGTTGATGCGCGTTTATCATTTGATACCCAAGCAACCGTTGATAAAGCTCTTGAGCTTGTTGCTCTTTATAAAGAGCAAGGTATCGACACATCGCGCGTGTTAATCAAAATTGCTTCTACATGGGAAGGTATTCAAGCCGCTAAAGTACTTGAAGCGCAAGGCATTCGTTGTAACCTAACACTGGTGTTTGCATTTGCTCAAGCGCGTGCTTGTGCCGAAGTAGGTGCATACCTAATCTCTCCTTTCGTAGGGCGTATTCTTGATTGGTATAAAGCACAAAATGTAAGCGCAGATTTCGACGGTGCAAACGATCCGGGCGTTAAGTCAGTGACTCACATCTACAACTATTTCAAAAAACATGGTTTTGAAACAATCGTTATGGGTGCAAGCTTCCGTAACATTGGTGAAATTCAAGAACTAGCAGGCTGTGACCGCTTAACTATCAGCCCTAAACTTCTTGCAGAACTGGCAGCAACGCAAGCGCCTTTGACACAAAAGCTACAACCTGCGACTGAAAAAGCAGACGCGCCAGCAGCGATGACAGAGCACGCATTCCGCTGGGAAATGAATGAAGATGCAATGGCCACTGAAAAGCTAAGCCAAGGTATTCGCCAGTTCGCCATTGACCAAGAGAAACTAGAGTCAATCTTAAGCGAATTAGTTTAAACCTGATTGTTTAAGCAGAAAAAAGCCCGCAAACTAAGGTTTGCGGGCTTTTTTTGTGCCTGCCTTATAATCGTGAAGGCAGGCTTATCGTGTTGCGATTACGATAAATTTTTAGCTAACAACATTATTCAGCAAGTAATGCGTTTGCTTTAGCGACGAGGTTAGCAACCGTGAAACCAAAGTGCTCTAGCAATACAGCACCAGGCGCTGATTCACCAAATGTATCCATACCGAGTACGTCACCATCTTGGCCAACATACTTGAACCAGAAGTCACGGTGCGCAGCTTCAACTGCAATTTTTGGAGTACCCGCTGGTAGTACGCTTTGACGGTATGCTTTGTCTTGGCTATCAAACTGATTAGTCGACGGCATAGATACCACGCGAACTTGCTTGCCTTGTGCTGTCAGTTCAGCGGCAGCATTAACCGCCAGTTCAACCTCTGAACCTGTTGCAATTAGGATAAGTTCAGCTGTTTGTTCGCTATCAACAAGTACATAACCACCTTTAGCGATATCGGCTACTTGCTGCTCATCGCGCGCCATCGCTTTCGTGCCTTGGCGGCTGAAAATGAGTGAACTTGGGCCTGTTTCTTTTAATAACGCTTGACGCCAAGCAACCGCTGTTTCTGTTTCATCACACGGACGCCACGCAGTCATATTCGGGGTCATACGTAGGTTTGCAATTTGCTCGATTGGTTGGTGAGTTGGACCATCTTCACCTTGACCAATTGAATCATGAGTATACACAAAGATGCTTTGTGCTTTCATTAATGCAGCCATACGCACAGCATTTCGCGCGTATTCCATAAACATTAAGAAAGTCGCACCGAATGGGATAAAGCCACCGTGTAGTGCAATACCATTCATGATAGCGCTCATACCAAATTCACGTACACCGTAAAAAACATAGTTACCATCAGCGGCATCTTGTAAGCCTTTAGCGTCTGGCCACAATGTTAAGTTTGAACCGGCAAGGTCAGCAGAGCCACCCATTAGTTCAGGAAGCTGCTTTGCAAAGAAAGTAATTGCGTTTTGTGAAGCTTTACGCGTTGCAATGTTTTGCATGCCAGCTTGGCATTTAGCAATGTACTCATCAGCTAATTCTGCGAAGTTAGCAGGGAGTGTTTTTTCAAGTACGCGACGAGTATATTCTTTAGCTAGTTCAGGGTGTGCTTTGCTATAGGCAGCAAACGTTTGTTGCCATGCACTTTCTAACTCTTGACCTTTCGCTTGAGTATTCCACTCGTTGTACACGTCTTGCGGTACTTCGAATGCAGGGTGTGGCCAGTTTAATTGCTCACGTACCGCAGCGATTTCATCGTGACCAAGTGGCGCACCATGACAGTCGTGGCTACCCGATTTGTTTGGCGAACCAAAACCAATCACGGTTTTACAGCAAATCAGTGTAGGTTGCGTGGTATTGCTTTGCGCCGCCTCGATTGCGCCCGCAATTGCATTCATATCGTGACCATCAACATCACGAATAACCTGCCAGCCATACGACTCAAAACGCGCAGGTGTATCATCAGTGAACCAACCTTCTACTTCACCATCGATCGAGATACCGTTGTCATCCCAAAATGCAATGAGTTTTCCAAGGCCTAACGTACCTGCCAACGAACATGCTTCGTGCGAGATACCTTCCATTAGACAGCCGTCACCCATAAAGCAGTATGTAAAGTGATCAACAATATCAAAGTTCGGTTTATTGAATTGTGCCGCTAAGGTTTTTTCAGCGATAGCCATACCGACTGCGTTAGCAATCCCCGAACCTAATGGGCCTGTTGTTGTTTCAACACCCGGTGTGTAACCGTATTCAGGGTGACCCGGTGTTTTAGAATGAAGCTGACGGAATTGCTTAATATCTTCGATGCTAACGTCGTAGCCGCTTAGATGTAACAATGCATATTGCAACATTGAGCCATGCCCATTTGATAACACAAAACGGTCACGGTTAGACCAGTCTGGGTTTAATGGGTTATGACGATGAAAGTTTTGCCACAATACTGCGGCAATATCAGCCATCCCCATGGGCGCACCTGGGTGACCTGAGTTAGCTTGTTGAACAGCATCGACAGCAAGTATGCGAATAGCATTTGCAGATTGAGAACTAGGCAGAGTCATCTTATTAGCTTCCTGTTAATATTATAATATAATTAATATCGCAAAAACTCAGTCAAATAGCAACTTAATAAAGTGTCATGTCAGTAATGACGTGCCCCTAACGGGGTTTTAAAGTGTTAAATGAGCGTGAATATGCACCGTTTAATACCTTGCAATACTCTGTTTATGTTGCTCACGCTTTTTTTAGCGACCTCAGCATCACAAACACATCAATTATTAATTCATGCGCTTACATTATTTAGTTTACAAAAACCAACCAATGCTACAATTTGGTACATTATTTCATTGTTCAAGTTAACAAGAACACCTTAGTGTTAACACGTTTTTTCGCTGAGGTTTTTTATTTGTGATAGTTAACAGTGGTTGCTCTATTGGGCTTCGCATTATTTTACTCTTAAGCACGCTTTACTTGTCTCCTCAGGCTCACAGTACCGCGCCTGCCTATTTAGCAGATGAAGGGTTGAGCCTTGGCATTAGCTTAGGGTATGGGCAGCTCGATAATCCGGTTTATAATAAAGGGGATATTCCACTTTATGTGCTGCCGCGCGTGGAACTGTTTGTCGGTGATTTCTCGTTCGCAAATACGCAACTAACCTGGACACCGATAACACGTGAAAACTATCAACTCTCAGTGTTCACTCAACTCAACGAAGACGGGCTTTACTTTGCTAAGCATTCCGCTGCACTCGCAGCAATAAGGACTATAAGTGGCCGCCCTCCAATGGGGTCAATTCCACCGGCAATGGGTGACATGCCGCCCACGACCCAAAAAAGACGCGGCGATATAGGCAGTATTAGTAACCGTAAACTCTCTTTTATGACTGGCGCAGAAGCGCTATACGATTGGCAAAACTGGCGCTTTAGCGTGAGTTGGGCAATGGAGCTAACCAACTATCATAAGGGTTTACAAGGCGCACTTTCTGCACAGCGCTTATATAAAATTGATCAGCATCTACTTTTATTGGGTATCGAAGTACAGCATTTAAACAGAGGGTTAGTTGATTACTATTATGGCACTAGCCAACAAGACGTGCAGGTGGGGTTTAGCCGCTTTGAAGGTCGCTCAAGTCAAAAGTATGGCCTTAAGGCCAGCTACCAATACCACTTTAGTCAGCAATGGCAATTTATTAGTGATGTAAAGTACCAGCGCTTATCTTCGGGCATCGCCGACAGTCCACTCATAAACGATAGCAACTTGCTTTCTTTTTATGCTGGCATTGCATGGAATTACTAAACAATGCTGCGAACTAACTCATTTTTACTCATGATGCTTATCCTCAGCTTCACCCTTAGTAAACTTGCCTTTGCTGAGTCGAGTCATATTGAAGTAACACCCAGTAACTGTGTAACTATTGAGCAAGATTGTGTGATGAATATTAAGGTAGATTGGTTCACAGAGGCCACCAGCACGGTGTGCATTCGTGTTACTGATCAGCAAGTCAGGCTATTTTGTCAAAAGCCAAAACAAGGGCACAACTTCCTTATCGCTGTACGAAACAATCGAAATATTGTTCTAGAGCTATTAACCGAGCAACTTATCCCGTTAGAAAGCACTGAAATAAACGTTTTTTATCAAAATATTAAAAAACGTCGCCGTGATATCGCATGGAGTATTTTTTAATGACCAAGCATAATAAAATTTTATATATTGAAGATGACCTAAAACTGGCTCAATTAGTCGTAAATTACCTGATGAGTAATGGGTATGAGGTTGATCATTTTGATAATGGCTGCCATGCGTGCTACCAAGCAAGTATGAAGAAGTTCGACTTGATTTTACTCGATATCGGCCTTGGTAACGAAGATGGTTTTGACGTATTCAAAGAGCTAAAGCGCTATCAAGACAGTCCGATTATTTTTATGACTGCCAGACAAAGTCAGGTTGATCATATAACAGGGCTAGAATTAGGAGCCGATGACTACCTTACCAAGCCTGTATCACCGTCTATTTTATTAGCAAAAATTAACAACACGATTCGCCGCACTCAACAGGTTAAGCCTCAAAGTACTGTACACAACGCCCATAACATACGGTTTGGCTCACTGAGTATAAATACCATTCAGCGCGAAGCTTATTTGCATAGCCAACCTCTTGAATTAACCAGTGCAGAGTTTGAATTACTAATACAGTTAGCCAAGGCTCCAGGGCAACTTATCAGTCGCGATCAGCTTTTTGATAGTGCAATTGGTCGTAAATATGATGGTCAAAGCCGCACAATTGATGGCCGTATAAGTCGGCTCCGAAAAAAGCTCGGAGACGAATCTGTGCCACCCCAAAAAATAGTCACCGTGTGGGGCAAAGGGTATATTTTTTCACCTCAAGCTTGGAGCTAACTTGCCTTGTTTAGGCTGTATTTTTACCTCTATTTAACCCTCGCTGTTTGCCTAAGTAGCGCAGCGTGGGTACTAGAGACTTATTTTCCTTCTCCTCCCGCTCACTCGTTAGAACAGCAACTCGCACACCACCTGCTAAGTGTAGAAAGCCAAGTCGATAATGCGTTAATAAAAAAATCGCCCCTTGCCAGTTTCTACTTAGGCGATGCTTTAAAACAACCCCTGTTACGAGGCGAAGTGATCAGTGTTAAGGACCCTGAAGGGAATGTGTATTTTCATCGACTTGCTGTCGATGGTGACACCATTTTAAGCGCTGGCCCTTACGTACAAACAGAAGAAACAGCATCACAATCCCTCGTGAGTCTGGTTTTCTATAGTAGTGTTGCATTAGCGGTGGTTATTTTTACCGGCCCATTACTGATTGATTTAAGTAAATTACGCAGAGCAAGTAGCAAAATTTCAAATGCTGATTTTAGCCCGCAAGTTCAATTTAGCCGCTTTAGTTTATTAAAAAGCATAGGCGATACCTTTGATAATATGGCACAGGCACTTTATAACCGAAACCAAAGTCAGCGCGAACTTATCAACGCCGTTTCACATGACTTTTTAACCCCGATTTCACGCGCTAAGTTTGCCCTCGAAGCCGTTGACGATAACAACCATTATCGCCACAGTATTTTGCAAGACATTATTGAGTTAGAGCTATTAGTTGAAGAGTTTTTAACTTATGCAGAGCTTGAACAGTGTGAGCCACGCATATTAATTAAAGACTACAGCCCTGATGAATTACTCCAGCCCTGTATTGCTAAGTTTATGAGTTATTGTCAGCTTGATATTCGTATTGATTGCCAACTAGAAAAAATAAGTGTTGATAAGCAAAGCTTTCAGCGCTTACTGCAAAACTTACTTGGTAACGCTGTGCGGTTTGCTAAACAACATATTGAGATCACCTTAAAACACACTAAAAAAGGCACGTTACTCATCATCGAAGATGACGGGCCAGGTATACCAGAAGCGATGCGCGCAACCTTAATGCAGCCTTTTTCTAAAACGGCCTCTGTGCATCAACGTGGCTATAAGGGAGTCGGCTTAGGCTTGTCAATTGTGAAGCAACTCTGTATTTGGAATAACGCACAGTTTAGTTTAGACAATAGCAGCCAGCTCACTGGCGCCAAGGCAAGTATTCATTTTTTGCGTTGATACCCCCTCCCCGAAAATGTACCAAGATGTATCAGTGTGTGCCATTTATTTACATTATATTGATGTTAGATACACAACTGAACACTATCCCTAGTGATTAAAATCGTTCGCAACAAATAGCGAGCTCATAATTAAAAAATCCTTCTAGGGAACTAAAGCACATGTTCAATATGAAAAAAGTATCAGTGATGGTCGCTTCTGCACTGTATATCAGTGCTGGCACTTCACATGCTGCACTGAATCAAGCACAAGAATGGGCTGAACAACCCGCTGATTATGCGCCAAAACCAATGGTTTCTGCTGAAACTAATTGGGATGGTAAAATCAACCAAACGGTGAAGAAACAAAGCCGCATTTTCACGCCAGAAAAAGACATCACTGGTGTTCAAACTTATATTGTTCAATTAATTGATGCACCTATTTCAGCTTACGATGGCGGCCTAAAAGGCCTAGCAAGTACACGTGAAACAGTGGCAACAGCTAGACAAACAACCGCAAAGCCACTTGATTTAAATAAACCTGAAATTGCAAGCTACTCAAATCACCTCGCAAGCAAGCGTCAAAATGTTGTGAACTCTGCACTGACACTTCAAGGCCTGCAATTAAAAGTAGATCGTGAATTTAGCGTCACTTTAAACGGCTTCACCACCCGAATGACCCAAGAAGAAGCTGCGCGTTTAGCAAAAGTGCCTGGCATTAAGCATATCGCACGCTCTAAGATATACCCACTAACTACGTTTAACACGATTGAGCAAACAGGTGCAAAAGCACTGTGGAGCAACAGTCAAAGTGGCCTAACAAGTAACAAAGGTGAAGGCGTTGTTGTCGGTATTATTGACACGGGTATTAATACTGATCACCCATCATTTGCTGCCGTAGGCGATGATGGCTATACACACACCAATCCACTGGGTGATACTTACTTAGGTGATTGTGCTAAAGCTGAATTCGCAGATCGCTGTAACGATAAGCTAATTGGTGTGTATTCATACCCAGAAATCACAGTAGCGTATTCTGATCCTGTATTTGAAGAATCGCGTCCAGCGTATGGTGAAGATTATAACTCTCATGGTTCTCACGTTGCAGGCACCGCAGCGGGTAACGTACTTTATGATATTACTTATAAAGAACCTGGTTACGGTAGCCAAAACTCAGGCACTGAAACGAACCTTATCTTCCCGCAAGTGTCAGGTATGGCACCGCATGCAAATATCATTTCTTACCAAGTTTGTTGGCCTGGAGCTGCTGGCGACCCATATGCGGGCTGTCCAGGTAGTGCAATTATTGCCGCTATCGAGCAATCAGCAATTGATAACGTTGATGTCATTAATGCCTCACTCGGTGGTTTTGAGGAAGATCCTTGGGTTGAACCTATTGAGCAAGCATTTTTCAATGCGGCAAACTCAGGTGTATTCGTTGCTGTTGCAGCCGGTAACAGTGGCCCTTACTTACAATCAGCTGATCACTCATCTCCTTGGGTAACAACGGTTGCTGCGCATACTCCATCTTCGCAAGTTGTGTTTAGCGATAAAACTCTTGAGAACTTATCAGGTGGCGACACTGACGCACCAACAGATATGATTGCTGCAGGCATTACCTTTGACGAGCTAACGGGTTTAATTGTTTCTGCGTCTGATTACCCTAACCCAAATGAGCCAGTGTCACGCTACCAAACAGACTGTGATCAGCCTTATCCAGCGGGCACCTTTGACTTTACCGATGACCCTAACACGCCGGATATCGACGAAAGCCAAGAAGACGTTATTGTTGTGTGTAAGCGAAGCAATAAACCGCTTTACGCAAAAGCAAATAACGTATTAGCCGGTGGCGCTGAGGGTGTCATTATTTACAACCTATCGTCATACCAAGACCGTAGCCCAGCACCTCAACTGCCTTACCCTGCGCCTACAGCACATGTAACCAATGCAGAAGGTGTTAAACTACTTAATTGGTTAAGCACAGGCTCAGGTCATAAAGGAACCATTACAGCAAACTCAGCTAGCACCGAAGAAGTAGATGAAGAGCGCATTGCGTACTTCTCAAGTCGCGGTCCATCATACTTTGGTTTTGATACCTTGTTAGTTGATGTTGCTGCACCGGGTGTTGATGTGTTCGCAGCGAGTTCAGACGACCAACCGTTTTCTAAAAACCCATCATCAACAGACTGGCAAACGATGTCGGGTACATCAATGGCAAGTCCGCACGTTGCTGGTGCTGCCGCATTGCTTAAACAGTCTCATCCTGAATGGTCTTTAATGGAGATTCAATCAGCGCTGATGTTAACGGCAAGCAACAACCTTAAAAATGCACAATACCTTGATAACTATAAAGATGAAGGCTTTGATTCATCTTTACAAGATATGGGTGCGGGTCGTATGCATGTTGACCTTGCTGATAAAGCCGGTTTAGTGATGCATGAAAGCATCGAAAATATGAAAGCGGCAAATCCTAATTTAGGCGGCCGCTTAAAAGCACTTAACACGGCTTACATGGTTGATAATAACTGTGGCCTAGAATGTAGCTTTATGCGTACAGTGACAGCAACAGAAGATGCAACGTGGAGCGTATCAGCTGAAGAGTGGATTGGTAACAGCACAATTACTGTAACGCCGAGTGAGTTTTCACTAAAAGCCGGTGAAACACAAAACATTGTTGTTGAAGTGAAAATGAACCAAGTTGCTCAAGCAATTGATAATATTGAGGTATCAGGAAACCAAGGTCAAATAAAATTGGTTTCGAGCAACCCTAATTCACCCGTTCTAGAAATGCCAGTATGGACATTTAACGGTGATACAGGATTACCGAGCTTTATTAAAGTAGATGCGCATCGTCGTTCTTCAACAATTAATGTAGGTCCTTTCAACACCGATGAAGTGAGTGATTTCACATCGCGCTCTTTTGGGTTAGTGGAAGGCCAACAAAACACCGTAAAATTATTCACAGACACCACCAGCGGCGACCCATTTGATTTAGTCGACGTCGATGGTGAAATGGTTAACCCTAACCATATTGAGTGGACTACCGTACCACAAGACGCAAAAATGCTGAGCGCAAGCCCAGTAGGCGAAGCCTCTCGCGTGCTTATGTTTATGGGTAAAGACAGCAATAACGATGGTTTAGCAAGCATGGATGAAACTATCTGTATGTCTACCAGCTTTACTGTTACCAACTTCTGTAACATTGTTGACCCAGAAGCAGGTGAATATTTCACCGTTTACATGAGCTTAGCAAATGTTCCTTCGGGTGAAGAAGACCAAGGCCGAGATATCACTTTTGCAACAGCAGTGGTTCAAGAAGGTCAAAGCAACCTAACAGTCAGTGCTCCAGAGAAAATTGCAGGTTACAAAGACTACGAACTAACACTGTCGTACAACTTACCTGACATGGAAGTGGGCGATATATATTTTGGTGGTTTTGACTTAGGTAGCAACCCTGAAGACGCTGGTAACCTTGGTTTTGTTCCTGTCATTATCAATCAAATTGATAAAGACATGCGCTTTACAGCAAATAAAGAACAAGCGACTGTGGGTGAATTAGTTGATTTCAAGATTGAAGTAATCGCAAATAATGAACAAGCGGCTCGTAATTTCACAATTGATACTGCTTTCCCAGAAGGCATCGAAATTATTGAAGACAGCATTGTTGCGACAGCATCAACTCCAGCAACACCTGAACTGGTAGACAACGTATTATCACTTCAAGGTACGCAAGAGACGACCAAAGATGTGGCTCGTAACTATAAAATTACCACGAATCTAACAGATGAAATGTGTTCTCTTGGAGCAGCTAAATCTCCGTACCCTAACTATTTAGACTTGCGTACACTTGGCTGGCGTACACTTGAAGGAGTTCAAGGCCAATACTGGAACGAGTTTGAGTATTCATTTAAAGAGTTAATGGCAACAGATCTCGATGTTTCTTTCCCATTCTTTAATAAATACCATTTTGATTCAATCAAACTTAACCCAGCTGGTTTAGTGACGTTTGGCTCTAACGGCCGCACAACGCCATTCCATGTAGAACTTCCATCAGGCGGCGGTTTCCCACCACCACCTCCGTATCTTATTGCGCCTTTCTGGGTTGGTGATAACACAATCCCTGAGCGTGTAGATGGTACTTATGGTAACTATGAAGCTAACGCGGGTATTACACCAACTTATACTCAAGCACGTGATTGGCTTGTCCTTGAGTGGGATAACATCCAACGCTCTCAAGTAGAAGGGCAATCAGTTGACGTTGAATTGTTCATGCGTATGAATATTGCTTATGAGCCAGGCGAATATGAAATGATGTTTGCTTATGACAACGTTAACCTCGCTGATAACCAAGGTTCTATTGGTTTCAAAGCTGCTGACGGTCGTATTATTGTTAATGGTGATATGCCTGTAGATCTTAATATTGGTGATGGTTTTGCATACGACAATCTTAATGAAGTTGTTCATGATGAGCTTGTCGTATGTATGGATTATGTAGGCCCTGAAGTGTCTAAGTTTGACGTTCAGTTCCAAGCGTATATTGGCGAAGCAGCTGCAGCACAAATGCATACGCTGACGGTTAATAACGGCTTAGAAGGCGCTGATGACGAAGTGTTAACCTTAGAGCTTAACGTACTGGGTAATATTTCATTATCTGACTTCCCTGATATGCAAGTTGAAGAAAACAACTCTATTAGCTTCGATGTACTTTACGCGGATGAAAACAACGTAAGTAACGTGATTGAAGTGATGGGTGAAAACTTTACTTCTGAAGTTTCAGGTCACACATCAGGTAGCACAGTAACAATCACACCTACAGAGCACTTTAATGGTGAAATTGATGTCATGGTAAAAGTAAGCGACAGAGTAAACTCTGCAGATGCTGCAATGAGCTCATTCTCATTAATGGTTATGTCAGATGGTATTGAGTTGGGTTGTACTGACAGCGCAGCAACAAATTATGATGAAAATGCAAATACTGACAATGGCAGTTGTACTTTCCCTGAGGCCGTTATCCCAGACCCTGAAGTGGAAGAAAGCAAAAAATCATCAAGTGGCTCATTTGGCTGGTTATTACTAGCGTTTGCACCACTTCTGACGCTTCGTCGTAAGAAATCTCAAATTAACTAAGGATGAGTTAATTAGGATAGTTAAGAAGTAATGCCGATATGCTTGCATATCGGCATTTTTCATTTTACAAATACTTAAGCCACGGTTTTTTAGTTTTACGTTTGTATTCACTAAACTTTTTGGTTGGCCAATAGAGTCCAATTATTAAGAGTAAAGTAATTAACCAAACACTTGATATATCACTTACCCCAAAATAGTGCCCTTGGTTTGCCCCCCATATCAACATACCGACTTGATACATGGCGAGCAGCACATACAGGTGTAATATATAAAAAAACATAGGCACAGAACCATAAACGCGCAGCGCATTGGTCACGCGGTTAAGGGGTCGCTCAAACGCCCATAAACCAAGAAACATCCCCGCCAAGGTTATCAATAAAAAGTTTAATGATGGCGGATACTTCGTTACATTGAATACCGACATTATCGTTTCTGTGGTGGTGCTAAAGGTTTGCCAAGGCAACGTTTCACCATAAATATTAAAACCACGCAGTACCGCGAATGATCCTACACATAATAGTGCTAACAGCAGCAATGCTCGTTTACGCGACTGCGCTTTTTGCGTATGTGCATATAGTGGCCCTGCGCAATAACCCAGTAAAATCACACCAATCCACGGCAATACAGGGTAGCTAATTTTTACGTCAATTAAGCCACCTTGTGATAAATAACCTCGATCATGCAAAATCGTCCACAGCGAATAACCAAACTCATCGGGCGTGAAACTGATTGGAGTAAGTAAGTTATGGCCGAATACAATCACTAAACCCAATGCTAACAATAGTCGTTGCGGTAAGTTAATTAGCAATGCCAGAGCCAACATACACAAGCCAATAGCCCACATCACTTGCAGCCAAATCGTGTGGTAATACCCCATCCACGAAAAGCAAATCAACGTTACTTCAAGCGCAATTAAAAACAGTCCTCGTTTTACTAAAAAGCCGCGAGCTGAGCGTGCGACACCCGTTGCTGGGTGACTGTACAACCACGCCGACAGCCCCGTTAAAAAGATAAAGGTTGGTGCACAAAAGTGGGCCGCAAAACGACTCCAAAATAAGCTGGGTGAAGTAACATCAACGTCCATCGGATCAGACACTTGCATATGCAAAAAGAAGCGTTCTCTGACATGATCTAGGAGCATAATTAAAATAACGATCCCCCGCATAATGTCGATACTATGAATACGACTTTTAAGCTGCTCAGAAGTCATAGCTCACCCCCAGTTTAAATTGCGTTGGCGCTCCAGGATAAGCCCACAGTGCGTTGTAGCTACTGGCAATATATTTTTCGTTAAAGATATTATCGACATTTAGTGACACGGTTGTTTGCTCTGTTGCACGCCATTTTGCGAATAAACCCACTAATTGATAGCGTGGGATGCGAAAAGTTAAATCGGCAGGGTCCCCTAAACGATCTGACACATATTGATAATGCCCCCCGACCTTAAGCTCTTGAGAAAATAGTGTCAGATCATGATTAAAACTTGCAGAAAAGTTATTCTTTGGCACGTTAACAAGCGGGCTGCCCTTTGGAATAGGCACTATCCACTCAACATTTAAACTGTCTGTTGCTGTCTCAGCGTCAACATAGGCATAAGATAGGTTGTACTCAGTGTTCGCGCCCAGTGAGCCTGTTAAATCAAGCTCAACACCTTTACTTTTGGCTTTGCCTATTGGGGCTGAATACCCCACATTAACAGGATCTGCCACCAGCATATTGCTCTTAGTCGCATCAAATATTGCCACTGTACCAGTGATTTTTTCGCTGCTAAATTTCACACCGACTTCGAACGAGTCACTCTCTTCAAAGCCAAATGGCTTACCTTCAGCGTCGGTGCCACTTAGAGGTAAAAAACCCTCTGAGTAACTTGAGTACAGATTAATGTTATCGTTTAGCACGTACACCATACCAAAACGTGGGCTAATACGATTTTTTTTACTGTGTGATGCAACGCCCGACTTCGTTTCGAAAATATCTTGTTCTATTTCATCAAAACGTAACCCAACCATCACTTTTAGGTTGTCAGTTATATCTAACTGATCTTGTATATAAAGACCGTAAGCACGTTGTTCCTCATTGTTCTCATATTGCATGCCCATTTCAGGGCCTTCGATAGGCGTGTAATCTGGCTCATGGATATCAATTGTATAAGTGCCATAACCACCGCGGTAACGATATAACCCTGTACGTAACTCGTATTCATATGCATCAGCACCGAATAAAACATGATTGGTAATACTTGCAATATCAAACTGACCGCTCAGCTCAAAACGCACGGAAACATCCTCAGATTCATAATCTCGATAGCGGTGCTGGCGCGTTAAGGTTGTTCCATCATCAAATAATGATTGGCGCGATGGCGATAATTCCGCATCTGAAGACTCACCAGTTAAAGTGGCTGCACGATAATTAGCGCCAGCAAGTAATGACCAATCATTATTAAAATTATAGTTATAGTTGAGTTGATGGCCTCTGGAGTGAACTTTTGTTGGCGCATCATTTGGGTTACCTAAAAAGCGTGACTCCGGCACAGTCTCAATATTGCCATTAAGAATCACAACACCTCGGTCGTACATTTGTTGTTGGTCAACATATTCAAACTCATAGGTGAGCGATGAGTTATCAGTCACTTGATAGTAAAGCGAAGGTGTAATCACTAATTTATCGTGGTGCACATAATCACGAAAACTATCGCTATCTTGCCATGCACCATTGATTCTAAATGCTAAATCATCGGTTAAGCCATTGGTGTAATCACCTTGAATACGCGTGTGGTCATCATTGCCGAACTCCGCTTTAAGTTGACCTTGCTGATAAAACTGCGGTTTTTTCGTGATGATGTTAATCGTACCGCCCGGTTCAGAACGACCATAAAGCGCAGAGCCAGGCCCTTTTAACACCTCAATGTATTCAATATTCGACACATCTCTTGGCCCTGCAAAGCCTTTTCCACCACTAAAGCCATTAATTAAATACCCCGAAGGCATGTTTTCATTACCAGACAAACCGCGAATAGAGTAGCTATCCCACAAGCCCCCTCCATTATTTTTACGGCTGATACTCGCCGAAAAATCGAGCGCATCACGAAACTTAGTTATGCCATTATTAGTGAGCATATCTTTACTTAAGGTCGTGATCGATTGCGGTAGCTCTTTGGCGGGTATATCCCCCCGAAACGCTTGCTTGTGTTCAATAATAATAGTTTCTATATCACTGTTATCAGTCGCATTCACAGCCGTGCTTATTACAACAGCTAAACTAAGGGGAAGGGTTGAAAACGTCATAGGTTGGTACTTCAAAAAGATTAAACGATTATTTGTTATAAAATAACACAAATAATCGTATTGATATAGTATAACAAATCATTTTGTTGCTGTTTTATACCCACACCACTTATTTACATCCGGCTTTCTTATCTTTAGTATTTATCGCTGAACAAAAAACAAACATGTTACGGATGACTATGTACAAATCGCTATTCGCACTATCACTGGCTTGCACATCTGTAAGCGCATACGCCAACCCAGACTTATCACGTAAAGTACCGTTTGTGGATATTCAAGCACAGGTACTTGATACCTCAGCCGGTGAGCTAACATGGCAGCGACTGCAGCAAATTCCAAATGTTCAATACCCTCGTGAGCTTTTAAATAAGCAAGGCAGTGGTTGCGCGATTGTTAATTTTAAAGTCACACCACAAGGCCAAGTAAAAGCGATAAATATTGAAAAATCTGCACCTAAGCGATACAGCAAAGAAGTCAGAAAAGCCGCAAGGAAAATCGTCAGAGACTGGCGCTGGCCAGAGCGCACCGATGAGCAGGTGGTTGATTTAACCATGCGTTTTGACTACTGCCTAACCCATGATTTCGATAAAAAGAGTGATGCCATTGCACAGTGTATAGATCATTCAGCGCAAGCGTGTGAGTAAACAACAAATTTGCACCACTGATACTTGAGCGAATGCGCGGTATTGCCTACAATGGCGCACAATTTATTCAATGCAGATCGCAACTATGACCGATACAACAAAACCAGCACTACCTGATCAACTTTCTATCAACCCACGTAGCAAATTTTATGTAGAAGAAGTATTCGAACATGAAATTGGTGTAAAACTAAACGGTAAAGAGCGTTTTGACGTAGAAGAATACTGCATCAGCGAAGGCTGGATCAAAATTGCAGCACCTAAAGCACTAGACCGTCGCGGCCAGCCATTACTTATGAAAGTAAAAGGCACTGTTGAGGTTTTTTATAAGTAAACTCTGTCTTACTGTAAATGAACAAGCCGACTTTCGTCGGCTTGTTCATTTTTGTTACTTACGACGCCAGCTACTCCAAACATCGTCTTCTTTGTTCACTTTATTTTTCTTCTTTTTCTTACCCGTGCCTTCCGGTTTTGCCATTGGCTTATCATTTTTAAGCGCCTGTGCAGCATCAAGGTTTGCTTTATTCACTTCAAAACCTCCCACTTGCTCTCGCTCCAAGCGTAACTTATTTTTCTTTTCGATTATTCTAAAGTGATGAAAGTCTTCATAATCAATCAGTGATAACGCTAAACCCACTTCACCAGCACGGCCACTTCGACCAATGCGATGCATGTAATCAGCGGGGCTGCGCGGTAAATTAAAGTTAATCACCACTGGCAGTTTTTCAATATCTAAACCGCGGGCAGCAATATCAGTGGCAATTAGTACGTCAATTTCACCCGCTTTGAATTTCTCGATTACGCGTGTACGCTCGCTTTGGCCTTTATCGCCATGGAATACTTGTGCGTTAATACCGCGTTTTTCTAGTTTATTGGCTAAGTGCTCACAGTCTTTTTTGGCGTTCACAAAAATAAGTGCTTGGCGCCATTGCTGCTGTTTAATTAAATGCGCTAAAACGGTGGTTTTCTCGCCTTTATTTACCGTGAATACACGCTGCACCAAGGTGCTTTCATCTTTGTTTTGTAACTGAATCTCTAGCGGATTTTTTAACAGCTCTTGCGTTAATAGCATTACTTGCTCAGGGAACGTAGCTGAAAACAACATCGTTTGCTTTTTAGCAGGCATTAACGCCAACAACTCAGCAAGCTCTTCTGTAAAACCAAGGCTCAATAGTCGGTCAGCTTCATCAAGCACTAAGGTGTTTACTTTATCTAGCTTAATGGCATTGCTTGAAATTAAGTCGAGCAAACGCCCAGGAGTTGCCACAATAATATCGGCACCGCCGCGTAGTGCCTGCATTTGTGTATTAACCGACACCCCACCAAATACAGCCATCGTTTTAATCGCGCCATTAAAATAAGCAGAATACGATTTAACATTATCAGCCACTTGCGTTGCAAGCTCACGCGTCGGCACCAAAATAAGCGCCGATACATAGTTACCTTTAGCATCTCGCTTTAATGCACCCTGTGATATTTTTTGCAATATAGGTAGTGCAAACGCCGCTGTTTTACCTGAGCCCGTATTCGCTCCTGCAATTAAGTCATGTCCCGCCAAGATACTTGGAATTGCTTTTGCCTGAATAGGTGTAGGCTGGGTATATTCAAGATCAGACAATCGAGCAACTAGCTCTGGAATAAGGCCAAGTGCATTGAAATTACTAGGGTTTGAGGCTGAGGTCATAAAGGTGTGGGCTCATTACTAAAATAGCCTGCAATTTTAACGCATTTATTGCCCGGTAAGTAGGGATTAGTGATTTAAATACCTTTTAGATGATAGCCACTGGTTTATGATAATTGCTCAATATTAAAAGAGGCACTTAAAAAGCCAACAACTAAGTTGGCCATATTATTAACTCTTACTCAACTGTGCTTCTAACCTCGTTTTTGTCTCTTTTAAGTAATCTAGATAGGGGTAAGTGTCATCTGCGACCGCTATTGCAGCTTCGATTTGAACCAGAGCTTGTCGAGTATTACCTTGCATTTCATAGCCATATGACAAAGCTGACAGTGCATACGCTGATTTAGGATAGTTTTTGATATTGTACTTAAACACCTCAATAGCCCGCTCAAATTGCTGGTTATCCGTTAAGCTGTAACCTAGTAGCCTAACAGCACGGTCTGGTGGCGCTATTTGCTCGCCCCATTGCTGAGATAAGCGTTGATAATAAGCATCAATTGATGAAACATCATCGCTCAATGCACTCAAAGGCATCTGTTTAGATAAAAATAAGCCATGGTAAGCATTAAATGCTCCGGCAGCTGAGGTTAAGTTATGCGAAACGCCAGCAAAGGCGTCGCTCTTAAAACGCAGATTTTGCACCTTACTATTTTGCATAGTTTGCTGCATATCATCGTATCTTTCGCGCATAATGCCGACTTCTTCACCGATATTTATATATACATAGCTGTTGATACTGTTGGCTTTAGTAACAAAGGTTTTTAAGCTCTTAGCCGGAGCGCCATAGTTCCACCATACCGCGGGGCTATAAGCAATATGCGCTTGAAATAGCTCTGGCTTAGCCTGCATAGCGTAAAGAGCAAATACACCTGCAGCTGAGGCTCCCGCAATAACGCTATAATCATGAGTGCGATACTGTTTATTAACCAGAGGCATCAGCTCTTGCTCTACGAAAGCTAAAAACTTTGCTGCACCACCGCCCTCGCCAACGGGTCCTTGCGGTTCTTTGTTCACGGTGGGATAAAAATCTCTAAGTCGATTGGTACTTTCAATCGCAACTACAATCACCTCTGGCGCTTGGTCATCTTGTTGTAAGCGCTCAAGCACTGCATTAATTAATGGTAAATTACCTGCCCCATCTAAACGATAAATAACGGGAAATCTTTTGTTTGGATATGTTTGATAGCTTTTCGGTAATTGCACAACGACAGTACGCTGCTCATTAAGCATACTTGATTCAAAAGTATGCGTTTGCTGGCTGTAATTTATAACCGGCTCATCTGCCGCTGGTTGAGCCATTACATGGTTAGTACAGAGTAAAAAACCGCTAATACAGAGTAACTTAAATAATCGCACGACTTATCCTTAAGAAATATTGGTAATTTTTTAAGCTAACAGAATTACAGGTATAAAAAAAGGCGCCTAGAACGCCTTTTTTAAAAATTCAACTAATTGATTTTACTCAACTGTCACCGATTTCGCTAGGTTACGTGGTTGGTCTACGTCGGTGCCTTTAATCACCGCTACGTAGTATGAAAGTAACTGTAGTGGAATTGTATATACAACTGGTGCAATCACGTCATCAACATGGTTTACGTTGATCACACGCATTGTTTCGTCAGATTCGAAGTGTGAATCTTTATCTGCGAATACATAAATAATACCGCCACGAGCACGTACTTCTTCTACGTTTGATTTAAGCTTTTCAAGTAGCTCGTTGTTGGGTGCTACAACAATAATTGGCATGTCGGCATCAATTAAAGCTAGCGGGCCATGTTTAAGCTCACCTGCTGCGTATGCTTCCGCGTGAATGTATGAAATTTCTTTCAGCTTAAGCGCACCTTCCATCGCAATTGGGTATTGTGAGCCACGGCCTAAGAATAGTGAGTGATGCTTGTCGGCAAATTCTTCTGCTAACTCTTCAATGCCATCCGCTAATAACAATGCTTCTTCAAGCTTGTTAGGGAGTGTTTTAATTGCATTGACAATTGCACGTTGGTCGAGGCCTTTTTCTTGCGCAATAGACGCTGTTAGCATTAATAAGCCAACAAGTTGTGTTGTGAAGGCTTTCGTTGATGCAACGCCAATTTCGGCACCCGCTTTCGTCATAAAGGCTAAATCAGATTCACGTACTAAAGGTGAACCCGGTACGTTACAAATGGTCATCGATGCCATGTAACCTTGCTGTTTAGCTAATCGCAATGCAGCTAGGGTATCGGCTGTTTCACCTGACTGAGAAATAGTGACTAATAAGCTATTTTCATGCACAAATGATTCGCGGTAACGGAACTCAGACGCAATCTCAACGTTACAACTCACACCCGCAAACTGTTCAAGCCAGTAACGAGCCACCATTCCTGAGTGATAAGACGTCCCACAAGCAATAATTTGCACGTGTTTTACATCTTTAAAGATTTGCTGGGCACTGTCGCCAAAGGCATCAATCGCTACAGTGTCATTAACAAGGCGACCTTCAAGTGTATTACGAACCGCAAGTGGCTGTTCGTAAATTTCTTTCAGCATGTAATGACGATATTCGCCTTTACCTGATGCATCTTGGGTGATGTTTGATTCAATCACTTCACGCTCTACAGCTTCGCCATTCGCATCAAAAATTTCCACGCTATCACGGGTAATACGCGCTACATCACCTTCTTCAAGGTAAATAAAGCTGCGTGTAACAGGTAGTAAGGCAAGTTGGTCAGATGCAATAAAGTTCTCACCAAGACCTAAACCAATCACCAGTGGGCTACCTGAGCGCGCTACAATGATTTCGTTGTCGTTCGCTTTATCGAAAACAACAGTACCAAATGCACCTTCAAACTGCTTAACTGCAGCTTGTACTGCTGCTAATAGCGTGTCATGTTGCTGACGTAACTGGTGAATAAGGTGCACCATTACTTCGGTATCAGTTTCTGATAAAAACTCATACCCATCGCCTTTTAACGCTTCACGTAGGCTGGCATGGTTTTCAATAATACCATTATGAACAAGGGCAATTTCGCTTTTTGAAATATGCGGGTGCGCATTGGCCTCTGTTACACCACCATGCGTTGCCCAACGCGTATGTGCAATACCGGTAGTGCCATTAACAGCGGCATTATTAAGTGCAGCTTCTAAGTTTGCAACCTTACCCACTGCTTTAACTGTGTTTAGTTCATTACCTTTAAGTAAAGCCACACCTGCTGAGTCATAGCCACGGTATTCAAGGCGCTTTAAGCCTTCAACAAGAATTTTATTTACTGGGCGTTCTGCAACAGCCCCAACGATTCCACACATAATCTCTCCTTTTGCACATGCCAAAGTGTTTTACTTTGGGCAGTATGTGTTGTCATAAAATTTATGTAATAAGATGTTGTCGGTCTTATTACGGGTTATTCAATGTCTGCACAAATCAGCTGCACACCACATTTTCTTATCGCCTCGCGTTTCTCTTCGCTAAGGTTGTTGTCTGTGATAAGTGTGGTAATTTGCTGCCAAGGCAGTTCTAAATTCGGTATTTTTCGGCCTATTTTATCTGACTCAACAAGAACAACGACTTCACGAGCCGATTCAGCCATTACTTGGCTAAGGCCCACTAATTCATTAAAGGTCGTTGTGCCTCTATCTACATCAATGCCATCGGCACCAATAAACAGTTGGTCAAAGTCATAAGAGCGCAAAACGTTCTCTGCAACTTGGCCTTGAAACGATTCTGAATGCGGATCCCAGGTGCCGCCGGTCATCAATAATGTCGGTTCGTTTTCCAGTGCTAATAAACGGTTAGCGACTTTAATGGCATTCGTCATTACTACTAGGCCACGTTTACTTGCAAGCTCAGGGATCATGGCAGCCGTTGTGCGACCACTGTCTATGATCACTCTGTTATGATCTTTAATAAGGCCCGCAGCCGCTTTAGCGATTGCTATTTTACGTACTGAGTCTACTTCATCACTCACAATCTCTTGCGGTAATGCAATAGCCCCACCATAGCGGCGCAGTAATAAGCCACTTTTTTCAAGCGCTGTTAAATCTTTACGAATGGTCACTTCGGAGGTTTGAAACTGCTCAGCCAGCGCTTCAACGGCTACTTCGCCAAGTTCATTAACCTGACTTAATATTGTATGACGACGTTGTTGAGTGTTTCGTTTTGTCATTAACCTGATCACATAAGTTTCGTTTCGAAAGTTACGGGATTTTAAACGAAACAATATAAATGGCAAGTGAATGTTTTATAACCCCACTAAGTTTATTTTGATCTCTGACTTTTACGCGATAAGCTATCTTTAGAATTGACTAAGACTGATCACCATGAAAGAGTTTAATAGCCTAGATAAACCCCTGATTGACCAGCGTAAAAACGCACATGAGATTTGCCGTTTATTTGCCAAAAGTCCCAGTAAAGGCAATTTAAAACGACTAAAAGGCATGTTTGCTCAGTGTGGTGAACAGGTCGTTATTGAAGCGGGTTTTCATTGTGATTATGGCAGTGGTATTAAAATAGGTGATCGAACCTTCATAAATATTCACTGTACAATACTTGATGCGCCGTTATCTGATGCACAAATTACCATAGGTAATGACTGCTTAATTGGCCCAAATGTGCAAATTCTTGCAGTATCGCATGCAGTAAACCCCACCGAGCGTTTAGCTAAAGCTAATTTTGCAGCGCCGATTAGCATTGGTAATAATGTATGGATTGGTGCAGGCGCGATTATACTTGCAGGTATTAAAGTTGCTGATAATGCCATAGTTGGCGCAGGGGCCGTAGTTACCAAAGATGTCGCGGCAAATACCCTAGTAGCAGGTAACCCCGCAGTGAAGATTAAAGATCTTTAAAAATTACAATATAGCGATATTAAATTGAGCACACATTGTCGGCTAACCTGCCAATTTAGAACATTTTCTTACAATTAGAACTCACCAAGATTGATATTATTGTACCCATTACAGTTAATGGATTAAATTCAATATGAAATATCTCGGCTTAGCACTTTTTGCACCACTTGCCTTAATTCCTTCTACAAGCTTTGCAGGGATTTATGACAACCCTAATATAAACCTGTTTGTGAAGTCAGAACGTAATAGCACTGACTCAATCACCTCGGCAGGTGTCGAATTTATGGCTAAAAATAACAACAGCAATTTTGGCGCAGCATTGACAACAGCGCTTGGGTCAGCTGAAGTGTTTACTAAAAAAGGTGATCGGGAGACATTTTTAACTCTCGATACTGGCATAAAATTTGGCTATTTCAGTGACTTTTTTGTCTATGGCGAAGTAGGCTTAGATTTAATTGAGCTTGCTTTCTACGACGACCGAAAAGACCATGACTATAACGACCGCTTCGATGACGATAACAATAGTATCGATGGCTATGTGGGTGTTGGTATAGGCGTGGACTCTAAGCCATTCAGGATAGAGATCTATGCTAGAGCCCGAGAAATAGACAGCCGCTATTGGGAGGCACAAAACCATGGTTATGCTGGGTTACAAGTTAGTATTTCGTTTTAATTTCAATTGGGTGAGTGAGTTAGCACGTTGTTAATCTAATGGTCATTTTTAGCTCACCCTATGTTAAGCTTAGGCGCTTTAGTTTACCCGCACCTAAGTTAACGGAGTATTTTAATACGTGTTTTTAAATCGATTTTTAGGCCTTGTTGTTTGTCTTATTGTAACAGGCTGTCAGACTGCCCCTGAGTCTCTTACTGAAAAGAAGCCCATAATTAAGGCAAATCCAGATACTGTGGTTACAGAATCTAAAACAGAACAAGTAGATGCGGTGCTGCCACCGCTAAAACCAAGTGAACTTGAAGATGTGTGGCAGCGTATTCGCGTTCAACTGCAGTTTAGCGATTCAAGTCATCCTGATGTACAAAAGCGCATTGCTTGGTACCTTACTCATCCGAATTATATGGAAGAAATAAGCCGCCGTGCAGCGCCGTATTTGTATCATATCGTCACAGCAGTAGAAAACCGTGACTTACCCATAGAACTTGCCCTAATGCCGCTTATAGAGAGCGATTTTGATGCCAGTGCCTATTCGCACAAGCATGCATCGGGTTTATGGCAACTCACTCCTTCAATCGCCAAATACTTTAAAGTAAAAATTACCCCTTGGTATGATGGTCGCCAAGATGTGATTGACAGCACACGTGCAGCTCTCGATTTTATAGAGTATCTTTATAAACGCTTTGATGGCGATTGGTATCATGCTATTGCTGCCTACAATATCGGTGAGGGGCGAGTGTTACAAGCCATTGCTCGTAATCAAAAGCAAGGTAAACCAACCGATTTTTTCAGCTTAAAACTACCATCACAAACTCGTCAATATGTGCCCAAGCTGCTCGCTGCTGCACAGTTGCTTAAACATCAAAAAATGGTCTTTCCGTCGATTAAAAATGAAGAAGCAATTAGCATCTTGCCTGTGTCAGGGGCTGTGATCTTAGCTGACAAAGCAAAATGGCAAGAACTCGAAGAGTTAAACCATGGCGTAATTCGCTACCCTGCAGTAATAGATGCGCCACATATTGTGGTACCAAAAGATCAACAGTCAACTTTTAAAACACTGTTAGCAAATCAGAAAAGTAATGATTACAGCCAGTGGCAACACTACACCGTAAAACGCGGCGATAGCTTAAGCGTAATAGCAAAACGTTATAAAGTGACAGTCAGCCAGCTTAAAACCTTTAATAGCTTAAAAACGAACACTATTCGCGTAGGTCAAAAACTCATATTACCGCAATTAGCTGATCAACAAATTGAATACAAAGTAAGATCTGGCGACAGCTTATGGAAAATAGCAAAGCAATACAAAGTCAGCATAACAAAACTAAAGCAATGGAATAACCTTTCTAGAGATAGTCTAAGAGTAGGCGAAAAGCTCACCGTATTTATCTCAAATAGTTAATACCAAATCAGGGAGTTTTACTCCCTGTCTCTTTTATATATCCAATTAAAGTTGTATCTTTAGTAGTCTATAAAAATAACAACGACAAAGTCATGGATAATCAACAAAAGGACGTCACCGAATCAACTCTTGAGACACATCAGCAAGAGGCAAGCGATAAACACCAACTAAAATCAACCACGGTAAGCACTAAACCCGACGACTCTAAACAGCCTAAAGCCTGGTTTACCAATGAGCGCCTAAACCTCTTTCTCGCACTGTGTGCCATTATTATTTCAGCAGCGTCTTTTTATGCCACATACCTGCAAGCAAATGCTGCAGAACGACAAGTAAAAGCCGCCACATGGCCTTGGCTTGAAGTTATGACGGGGAATTATGATGAAGAAAAAAATCTACCTGAAATCACCTTTGTACTCACTAATTCAGGATCAGGACCTGCGATAGTAAAGTATGTGAAGTATCACTATAACGACCAATCATATTTAGATATCTATAAAGTAATTTCTGCATGCTGTTTTGATACACAAGCATATGAAACACAGCTACAAACTCTGCAAGATGATTCTCCCAACATAAATATTTTCGAAGCATTTGGCTGGATTATGACGAGTGCCAGTGATAACCGTTTACTGGCATCTGGCAGCGAACTTAAACTTTTTGGTTTCAAGCGAACGGGATTTAATGAAACTCAATGGGACAAAGTAAACAAGCAACGTAATAGCATCAAAACCGAGATCTGCTATTGCTCTTTACTAGAACAATGCTACCTAAGCGATGGCCGCGCAGATGTAAAAGAAATAGAACAGTGTGATATATCAAGTAATTCGCCAGACACAGCGCCGTGAATATTAGGGGTTATGTATGAAGGGCATATCAGGTACTTCGGCACTAAAGTACCTTATATGGACTCCTCCTATTGCACAATACCCTTCGTTAATTTTGTTAGACTGCGTACTTATATGCGGGCTCATAATGAGGAGCTACCTCGGCCCTATGATGTATTCGCGCCCTTGTGCCTCTTC
>NZ_JACDWU010000255.1:0-3213 GCF_016464045.1 Pseudoalteromonas sp. bablab_jr011
AAGCCGCAGATAATAATAGGAGAAAGCAAGCTAAGTACGTTGCGAGGTGTAAAAGTCGTGCCTGAGCCAAGGTATTTATCCATAAAAAAGAGTCCATGTACAGTGTGTCTGTTAACGGTACTTAAGTCAGTGTTAGTATGATTAGTAAAGAGAGAAAAGCGAGTGAATACATCGCTTTTCTTTGGCATTTATTATGCGGTGTGCGATGGTTAGTCTTTGATTGTCGCAAATGGTGTGCCCATGCGAGTGATTGTTTCTGGGTGTTGGTCAGATAAAAACTCAGCTTGGTTTGCACCCCAGGCTAAAATCACGGTAGACCCTAACTTAAAGCGACCCATTTCTTCGCCTTTTTTCAAAGTGATTGCGTTATCACCTTTGGTAGGGTAGTTCCAGCTGAATACATCTTTACCGGCAGGTGGTGTAACGGTACCTGCCCATATGGTTTCGATGCTGGCTACAATCGTTGCACCTACCAGTACCATCGCAAGTGGGCCTATGTCAGTTTCGAAAATTGCAACCACACGTTCATTACGCGCAAATAAGTTAGGGACGTTTTGCGCCGTAAGCGGATTCACTGAGAATAAATCACCTGGTACATAAATCATTTTACTCAGCGTCCCATCAATCGGCATGTGAATACGGTGATAGTCTTTCGGTGCTAAATAGATTGTTGCGAACTTACCACCCAAAAATGGCACGGTATCGTCTTCGTTACCACCTAGTAATGCCTGTAAGCTGTAGTCGTGCCCTTTAGCTTGAATTATTTGACCATCTACTACGTCACCTAATTGGCTAATCGCACCATCAACTGGGTGAGCAATAATGTCTTTTTCTTCTGCAAGTGGGCGAATACCTTCCTTTAAAGGGCGAGTAAAAAATTCATTAAAGGTTTTGTAATGAGCTGGATCGGGGTATTTAGCCTCACTCATATCAATTTTATATTGTTTGATGAATAGCTTGATTAACGCCGTGGTTAAGCCACCCGCTTTCGCTGCTGCTAACTTGCCGACCATGCGCGAAATGAAATGTTTTGGCATGGCATACTGCATGGCAATTTTGAATTTATCTAAACTCACTTGTTATTTCCTAAATAGTTATACGCGAGGAGCGCGTGCACCCGCACGGCCATCGGCCATAGTTTCTAAAATTCGGTGGTAACTGTCAAAACGAAGTTCTGAAATATCTCCATCATCAACCGCTTGGCGAATGATACAGCCCGGATCATTTAGATGTTTACAGTCACGAAAACGACAGCCGCCAATAAAGTCACGGAACTCTTTAAAGCACCAAGTTACGCGTTCAACATCTAAATGCCATAGGCCAAACTCACGGATCCCTGGTGAATCAATAAGATTACCGCCAGAGGGTAAGTGATGTAAACGTGATACGGTTGTTGTGTGTTGCCCAAGACCACTATTTTCAGAGACTTCCTGAGTTAAAATAGCGGCGTCGGGTAAAACAGTATTAACTAACGTTGATTTACCCACACCACTTTGACCCACAAAGATGCTGTTTTTATCTATTAACGTTTGTTTAAGCTCATCAATACCTTGGCCTGTTTTATTACTGACGAGTAATACTTGATAGCCCAGTTCACGATAAATATCGAGAATTTCATTAATATAGGCGAGTCCTTCATCGTCAATTAAATCGATTTTGTTGAGCACTAAAATCGGCTCTATGCCCATGTCTTCACAGGCAACTAAATAACGGTCGATAATATTAGGAGTAAACTCAGGTAATACCGCTGACACCATTAAAATTTGGTCGATATTAGCTGCAACGACTTTCACTCCGTCATAAAAATCTGGACGTGTAAGCTGCGAGCGACGTTCGTGAGTTGCTTCGATGACACCGGCTAAGTCACCCTCACTCACTTTGGCGCGACGAAATATCACTTCATCCCCGCAAACAAGGCTTGATACAGTGCGACGAATGTTACAGCGCAGCACATCACCAGAGTCCGTTTCGATATCTGCATGTTGTCCAAAACGGCTTAATACAACGGCATTTTCAGCAGGGCCTAAATTGTCGTTTTGCCATTGCACGGCTGCGCCCTTGTCTTGCTTTTTATCAGCATTAGACAAACGTTTTTGATGATTGGCCTTAATCCGACGAGACTGGCCTTTACTTAATTTCTTTTGTTTTGCCACTTTTGGCCTATAACTTGATTAAATGTCGGGCTTTTTGAAAAAAAAGCTTTAGGTCGACTGATGATACTAATATGATATATCTAAATGCGTTGGATCTAAAGGAAAGCACCGCTAAGGTAACTATGTCTTTTCATAAATCAAATCTTATCTGGCTCGACCTGGAAATGACTGGCCTCGAACCAGCAACAGATAAAATACTCGAAATTGCCACTGTTGTCACCGACAGTGAGTTAAACATCTTGGCTGAAGGCCCTGTTATTGCTATTCATCAAAGCGATGAATTACTTGATGGCATGGACGAGTGGTGTACGACCCAACATGGTCAATCAGGTTTAACAGCCCGCTGCAAAGCAAGTTCTTTCACTGAGCAAGATGCCATTGAGCAAACATTGGCGTTTTTGAAGCAGTGGGTACCTGCTGGCGCATCGCCTATGTGCGGAAATTCAATCGGCCAAGACCGTCGATTCATGAATAAGTACATGCCGGAATTGGAAGACTATTTTCATTATCGCAACCTTGATGTAAGCACTATTAAAGAGCTTGCGCGCCGCTGGAAGCCTGAGGTTCTTGCTCAAGTGAATAAAAAAGGTTCACACCTTGCCCTTGATGATATAAAAGATTCAATTATGGAATTAAAGGTTTACCAAGAAAAATTCTTTAATTTGTAAAAAACATTTGCAAACACATCGGATTATTGTAGAATCCTGCCCCGCTTAAGACGTTAACCCTCGCGGGGTTAGTGTGTCTTTAGCTAAACTTTATAGTTGAAATTTGTGGCACTAGCTCAGTTGCCAGAACGTTTTACCGCAAGCTTTAGGTTGTGCATCAACGGACAAATTACTGACTATTTGAATGCGGCACTAGCTCAGTTGCCAGAACGTTTTACCGCAACCTTTAGGTTGTGCACCAACGGACAAATTACTGACTATTTGAATGCGGCACTAGCTCAGTTGGTAGAGCGCAACCTTGCCAAGGTTGAGGTCACGAGTTCGAGCCTCGTGTGCCGCTCCAATTTCTCACCAAAAGAAATTGTTATAAAAAATTCAAATTATACGGCACT
>NZ_JACDWU010000256.1:0-16853 GCF_016464045.1 Pseudoalteromonas sp. bablab_jr011
AGCAGTACATTGAAAATCAAAACACACCGCCAAGTGAAAGAGCCGTAAAAACTTCACGCGCTTTAAGTCAGAAAAAAGACTAGTTACCTCTTGCTTGACTCGCCCTTGAAAGGGTGAGATTGCGCAAGCCTAATGTTCAATGGCGATGTTTTTTGGCTTGACTCTTTAACCTTAAACATTCGCCAACTTTACTTCTTAGCTGATATTCCACCTTGATAGGTATACACCAGACTGGCACCGACTGAAAACAAGAAGTAGCTTACTATTACTGCTCTTAGTTCTTTCCAAAAAACTATTAGCTAGGCCTTTCCTAACATAACTAAAATGGTTTAAATCCCAAAAAACGAAAGCTACCATCAATATAGTTGCGGTAGCTCTCATCAAGTCAATATAGTATTTCTTCACATCAGAGCCAGAACTTGATACCTGCAACAAAAGCAGTATCACGCGTACTTTGCCCATTTAACTTCGCAAAGTCGGCTGTATTACCAAATTTATTTGTCCACTCAACGCCAACATAGGGAGCAAACTGGCGGGTAAACTCATAACGAACCCGAAAACCAATAGCACTGCTAGATAAGCCACTACCAAGGTTATTTTGGACGTCATCCTTACCGTAAAGCGTCAACTCTGCTCGTGGTTGAACAATTAACTTTTGAGTAAGTAATAGCTCATACTCAGCTTCGATCGAAAATGCACTATTACCTTGCTCTCCTAAATACGCAGTCATATCAATTTCAAACCAGTAGGGGGCTAGACCTTGTAAACCAAAAGCTAGCCATTTGCGGTTTTCACCTTCGTTATTGTAATCAAGTCGAATACCGACTTGTGTATCCCAATAAGCAGATATTGCGTGGCCCCATAGAAAATCTGTTTGGTTCTCCTCTAAATTACCTTCGCTAAAATCTCCCTCAGTTTTGATGACTAATCTATCAAAAGTAGTGCCATACCATGCCTGAAAGTCAAAAACACCTGCGTTTGTTTGCTCATTATATTCAAGACGATCCCCTAGTAGCGCGTAAAATGAATGCTCATCTGCCAAAGTCAGTCGTTTGTCGCTACTGAGTGCATAAGGACCTTCAGTCAAAGTTGTACCTGCTGCATAAGCATGGGGGTCTCTAGCATCTTTAGGTGCATCTCCACCTTGTGCTTGCATTTTAGAATCACCCATCTCAGTCATCTCATCTTTTGCAGATACAGATACACTTATAAGGGGCAAACCTATTAATAATAGTCTTAACGTATTGGTTAGTATTAATTTTTTCATGATACAACTACCTCTCTAAACATACCTGCATCCATGTGGAATAATAAATGGCAATGCCATGCCCAGCGACCTACGTCATGAGGTGTTGTTAAAAAACTAATTCTTTGCGCTGGTTGTACAGGGATAGTATGGCGACGAACCTGTACATCACCTTTTTCATTCTCCAAATCGCTCCACATACCATGCAGGTGCATGGGATGTGTCATCATTGTATCGTTTTGTAAAATAACTCTTAAACGTTGATTATGCTTCATGTGAACTGGCGTGCTTTTTCCAAATTCCAAGCCATCAAATGACCAGCTATAACGCTCCATGTTTCCAGTTAAATGTAATTCAATTTCAGCCTCTGGCTCTTGCTGGTTTGTAATTCCCTCAAGAGAATGTAAATCTGCAAGTGTTAAAACACGGCGTCCATTTTTACGTAAACCTATACCGGGATCATCAAGGTTTGTTCTAGGCATATCAACACGCATATCAACAGAAGCTCCATACTCTGTTTTTGCATGACGCACTTTAGTGCTAGCAACAGCTAATGGGTTTTTAGTCATTCCATGTTTACTATGATCCATTGCCATCGCTCCATGACCCATTGCACTATGATCCATTTTATTAGAATTCATGCCCGACATGTCTGCCATACCTGCCATCGCGGAATGCTCACCACCTTGGGCCATATTCCCCATCATATCTGTCATCGTTAACCATTCAACGGGATCTAGAGCAGGTACTGGTGCATCAATATTAGGTGCCATTGATAAAGTACCTTTAGCATAACCTGAGCGATCCATGCTTTGTGCAAAAATCGTATATGCATCATTTTTTGGCTCGACAAGTACATCATAAGTTTCACCGGGACCAAATCTAAATTCATCTACTGTCACAGGTTCAACATTTTGTCCATCAGCTTGTACAACTGTTAACTTCAGCTCAGGTATTCTTACATCAAAAAACGTATTGCTAGAACCGTTAATAAATCTAAGCCTAACCTTTTCGCCAGCTTTAAACATTCCACGCCAGTTTGTCAAAGGCGCACAACCATTCATTAAAAAAGTCATTGCAGATGCTGATAAGTCTGCAAGATCTGTAGGGTTCATTCTCATTTTATTCCACATTTCCCGGCGTTGTAGCGCATTTGAAACGCTGCTATTTGAAATGTCATCAAAAAACTCTGGAACAGTAGGTTGATTAAAGTTAAATACATCGCTCTGTACTTTTAACTTGCGAAACAAATCCATTGGGTCATCATCAGTCCAATCAGACAATTGGATGACATGCTCATTGTCAGCACTAATAATATCCTTTTCTCTTGGCTCAATAATTAATGCGCCGTACATACCTGTCATTTCTTGAAAACCACTGTGTGAGTGATACCAATATGTGCCGCTTTGTTGCAGCTTAAATTTATAAACAAAGGTTTCACCCGGCATTATACCTTTAAAGCTAATACCCGGTACGCCATCCATTTGATACGGAAGAATGATCCCATGCCAATGAATTGAACTCGGCACTGATAATTTATTCGTTACCCTGATAGTAACGTCATCACCTTCTCTGAGGCGCAAGGTAGGAGCTGGTATTGAGCCATTGATTGTTGTAGCCATTCTTACAACACCTGTGAAGTTTACTGGTGACTCATCTATCACCAGATCTATGACTTCCCCACTTAGTTCGGGCGCAGTACCTGTTGAAGTTCCAGCAAGCAAAGATGAAGCTGCATGAAGAACACTTGGAAAAGCAGCTAATACACCGCCAGCAGCTAATCCTTGTACAAAGCGTCTACGTGGCGTAGAAACTTGATGTAATGGATTGTTGTTTCTCATTTTACTCTCCGTTGTTTGACCAATAAATTAATGTGACCAATGAATGTGCTTAATCTTCCATTCACCATTTTGTTTTTCCAGCACCATCGTTTCCATGCCTTGATAATCGCGTTCAACACCTTTATGAGTACCTGTAGTTTGACTGCGCGACGCAGAGATAGCGGTATTTCCAAGTATCGTCACTTGATGTTCAAGTGTGTCGCTCTTCATCGCTGCTAAATACTTCATATCCGACAACATATGATGATGAGCATATTCATCAGCGCTCCTTTCAACGCGGCCTCCCTCGAAGATGGTGACATCATCCGCTAACTGCGCTCTAGCCTGTTTTTGATTGCCAGTTTCAAGTGCTTGATGAAATGCCAAAACAACTTTTGCGGCTGGGGTATCTATACCTTTAAACAAACCTTTGTCTTTGTTCTTATCACCATGAGCGTTTGCTGCGAAACTAAACGTCATTAATAAAACGAGTAATATATTTATTGTTTTCATTTTCATTCTCTCTTTTAGGTTTTAATTTGCAGGGCCAACAACACTAGTAAGCCCAGCCGTTACAGATAAAATGGCAAAAGCTACTACCATTTCTATCGAGATAGATTTAGATAAAGCCTCTCTGCCTTGACTATTTTTAAGTTGTGGAACGAGTATTAGTTTATGTTTAGCAGCAAGTGCCAAAATAGACACTACAAGGGCCAATTTAAACAACAGTGTTTGTCCGTAACTTGAGCTTATTAGTGCATCAAGACTTCCGACCAATTGAATCACGAGCCAGAGGCCTGCTACCAACAATAGGCTCAATGTAAAACTTGCTTGTTTGCCAAAGCTTTCCATCAGCAAATGAAGTTCTGCATAACTTAGCTGATGGCAAGCCTGTTTTAGTGGCAATAACGCCCCAAACCACCATGCCATAACGAGCACATGCAAAATAAGCAAGCCTTTTTCAATTGTGCCTAACTCAGAAATATGACCCAGTAACGTGAATGAGTATGCAAGGATTAATAAACTCAACATTAAAGCGCTTTGTTTTAAGTACGAGTTCACAGCGAGTTTGAACCTTAAAGCTAAAGCGATTATTGCGGTAACTAGCCCAAGCGCTCGAAGCAAAGCTCCAGTGCCGACAGAGGAGTCCCACATAATAGCCAATATATCAGCGTCTATCGCCCCCTGAATTCCCTCTTCTGCCATTGCACCAGTACTGGCAAAGAACCAAGTAATATTAGCGATCAAAGCCATAACTATATAAGTTCTTGTACACGTTAAATTCGCGATTACAGCATTAGTATGAGATTCATTATTCTCAAATATTTGCCTGAAAAATGTATAACCAGCAATACAGGCAAAGCCGACGTAAAATACAATTTTTGACAGTACAATGACTGTATTCCAGATATACATTTCCATATCAATCACACCGCCTATTTTAGTGAACCATAAAGCCGAAGCTATGTTTCATTTTATGACCATCGTTACCTAAGAAGGTTACATCCACAGCATAGTTTGCAGGAGCTAATTTAGGTAGTTTCCATGTAAATTTGCTAGTAGCGACTTTAGAAGGCTCGAATCCAAATTTAAATTCTTCGCCTTGTTTATTGGCCAATGAAACTTTTACAACCCGTACCTCTTTGGTGAACACCAAAGTTAACTCTTCTGGAGGATTCATTAGCATTGCATTATCAGCAGGCACACTTTTTTCAAGATGCACATGCGCAAATACCGCACTACTAAAAACGACACTGATTACGGTTAAAAATTTAATTAGTTTTTTCATATTTACCTCTATTTATTTAATGGATTAACGACTAAATTTATCTTTGAAAATTTGATTACTTGGAATCCCAGCATCTGTAATTATTTTTTCCACTTCACTCATCATTGCTTCTGGACCGCACAAGTAAAACTCAGCCAAAAGCAGTTCTGATTTTTGGTTCATATACGGCAGAAGTACTTTTTGAACATAGCCTGAGTGCCCTTGCCATTCTTCTGAAGGATTAGAAAGAGTAGGAATATAAGAGAAGTTTTTATGCTTCTCACTCAGTGACTTCAATTCATTATGGTATAGCAAGTCATCTTCAGTTCGCGCACCATAGATAAGAGTCAAACCACTTTTATCTTTATGCTTTTTCAACTGTTCAAAAATAATAGACCTTAGTGGTGCAAGTCCTGAACCCGCACCTATAAACACGCGACTAACTTTTTTATTTGAAGTGGCATAAAAATCAGAAAAAGGGCCTTTTGCAGTTATCGTTTCACCTACTTGGAGTGAACCTAAATAACTTGAACCTATTCCTGCTTTAAAACCATTCTTTGCGGTCTGCCAACGGATATTAAACATTAACTCATCAGACTCCTCGTCAAAGTTAACTAATGAGTAGTGGCGAGTTACACCGTTATGAGAAAATTTTCCATGATAGTAGCTATCCCAGTATTTTTCATAGCACTCTGGCATATCATCTGGACGTAAGCTATTCATCCCTGCTGGCACATCAAATTGCATATATGCACCAGCTTTAAATGCCAACTGTTTGCCTGATTTCAGCTTAAATTTCACTTCCTTGATAAAAGGAGTAATGAAATTAGTCGCAACCACAACTAGCTCATGATTTTCAATATTGCGATCAGTATTAACTTCAATCGAACTAATTTCAGAGAACCTATGCTGACATCCAAGCCGATAACCTTCCTTAAGTTGCTCCTGAGATAAATGTTCCTGTTCAGATAGTGTGATAGGTAATTTAGTTGAACTTAAGAACACGCATTTGCCACAAGTACCGCCACCACCGCAACCTGAAGGAAGGTATACATGTGAACTAGCTAGCCCTTCTAGTACAGTTGAGCGACCAACTGCTGAGATGTCAGTAATAGTATTTTCATTGGAAAACGTCACTGCCACTTTTTGCCTGTTAGTGCCCCAACCTAGCTTCAGTAAACCACTTCGATACTGTTGTATCAGCCAAGTAACACCAGTAATTGAAAGGAATAGCGTTGCAAAAGCAAATGCAATGATCAACCAATGGTTAAATCCTCCAGAATTGCCATAGTCCATAAAGTGAAGCTTCATCATCAGATCTTTCAATCTGAAATCATCATTGGCATGGCGAAGTACTTGACCTGTAATACTATCTAAATAAATAGTTGTATTGTTCTCATCCTCAACGGCAACTTGCCACATAGGATTTTGCTGCCTTACGTGATCAGAAAACGGAGGTTGAGATAACACTGGAGTAGTTAACTTACCCTGTCCTGAGTAGGAGTTTTTTGCCAAAGTTAGTACTTGTTCTTCAGACAAATTAAATGGCTTTCCTGTTACAGCATCAAATAGCTTTGAGTGGCGTTCTTGATAGCTATGCTGCCCCTTATCGAACACAAAATGATAGTAAGGCTGATGTAAAACCCATATAAGGTTTACTTCCTGCGGAGCATTACTAGTAATGTCTTTAATAGGGAATAGGTCAAAGCCTGTAATGCTACCTTCATGATGAGAATGAACTCTAAGTTCATTACCACTGGCTTTACTGTGATCCATCAAATTGAAGTAAAGGCCCGTTCCCAACCAAATAAGCAGTTGTAAACCAACAAATAAAGAAAGCCACTTGTGTATCGTTGTATTTAACTTAAATAGTCGCATCAAATGACTCTCTTTTTATTTGGGGAAAGCACTCGGTAATAAGTCAATACTGCGCCAGTAATTGCTCCCATTAGACCTAGAGTTGCGACCAAGAACAAAAACCAGTTAGATACGTTTTCTCCATCATAGTAATCCATAATGTGGAACCGCCACATCCAATCAAACAATCGCCAGTAATCATGACGCTTGGCAACAAGTGATCCTGTTTGTTGACTTATATAAAATGTCGGTGTGGAGAATTGCTCAAACGTCACTCTCCAAACAGGTAAATGCCTTGGGGACAACTCAGCAGGCAAGTTTGTCGCTGACTTAATCAACCTTATGCTGTCGATTTGATGATTCAGCACATAATGGTATTGTGCGATTTCTTTAGCCTTGGTTTCATCTACAAGGGCCTGAACAGCTCCAGTTTTAGCATCTATTGCTACTTTTCCATTTTCTCCATTAATAAAAGAATACAAAGGACGGCCCATACTTTGAGTAAGTGTAACTTGGCTAGCTTTAGGATAATCCGCAGCTAGCTTTAAAATGGAGTAATCCATACTTGCTAAATCTATTTTGGCTTCCTCACTCTTAGCCAAGGTTTCGCCGTGTATATAGTGAATATCCATAGTCACCATATACACACCAGTAATCGACCAGAAAAGGAATTGTATCCCTACAAATGCCATTAGCCATTTATGGTACTTCCTAGCTTTTCTAAGCATTGTTTTTTAGCTCCGAGTTAGAAAGTTCCTTGTTAAAGGCGTTTACTTCGGGCTTTTTAACGATTGAATAAATCGCGGGTAAAACAATTAGAGTTAGCAGGACTGCACTTGTCATCCCACCTACCATTGGTGCAGCAATACGACTCATTACCTCAGAGCCTGTTCCTGTACCATATAAAATAGGCATTAGGCCGATAATGATTGTCGCTACTGTCATCATTACAGGACGAACACGTAATCCAGCACCGTGCAATAAGGCATCTTGATATTCATCTTCTGAGATGAGTTCTGCTCGCTCTTTCGCTTTTTCCTTAAGTTCAGCGAGCGCCTGATTGAGATATACCAACATTATTACGCCAATCTCAACAGCTACTCCAGCCAGAGCAATAAAGCCTACACCAACTGCTACAGAGAAGTTGAACCCTTCTAAATACATCAACCATAACCCACCGATCATTGCCATCGGTAAAGTCACAATGATGATCGCAACTTCGCTAAACGCTCTGAAGTTCAAATAAAGCAAAATAACAATAATGGCGAGCGTCAATGGAACAACGTAAGTAAGCTTGGCTTTGGCTCTTTCCATATATTCGTATTGACCAGCCCAAGTAATCGAATAACCTGCTGGTAATATAAGATTTTTAGCTAAATGCTCTTTTGCACTTTCAACATAAGTACCTACGTCAACGCCCTCTATATCAATGAACGTCCAACCATTAATACGTGCATTTTCACTCTTGATCCCCGGAGGGCCTACTTCTACTTTTATTTCAGCTACGTCACCTAGTGCGATGCGTTGTCCATTTGGAGTGACAACAGGCAAGCGCGACAACTGCTCTGGAGAGTCACGATAATCTTGTGGGTATCGCAAGTTGACAGGATAACGCTCTTGACCTTCTACTGTTTGAGTGACATTCATCCCACCAATAGCAGTTGAAACTACTTGTTGTACGTCATCGATGTTTAATCCAAAACGACTTGCTTTCTCACGAGAAATATCAACTTTGATATATCGTCCACCTGCAACTCGTTCAGAATAAACTGAAGCGGTTCCTGTCACCTCAGGTAACAATTGCTCTATTTGTTGCCCTATCTCTTGAATCGTATTTAAATCAGCTCCTGCTACTTTAATACCTACTGGCGTTTTAATACCTGTTGCCAACATATCAATACGAGTTTTGATTGGCATAACCCAAGCATTCGTCAAGCCCGGAAACTTAACCAACTTATCAAACTCAGCTTTTAAAGATTCTGTTGTAACTCCCTCACGCCACTCTTCTTGAGGCTTCAACTGAATGAAGGTCTCAATCATAGTTAGAGGCGCGGGATCAGTTGCAGTTTCAGCTCTTCCTACTTTACCAAATACTGTTTCAACTTCTGGCACTGTTTTAATTAGCTTGTCTGTCTGCTGTAGAATTTCTCTTGCCTTACCAATAGAGATCCCCGGATATGTAGTCGGCATGTACATTAAATCTCCTTCATCTAGAGGAGGAATAAACTCGCTACCAATCTTATCAACAGGCCAAAAACCGACGATAGTCACTAATATTGCTGCTACAATTGTCGATTTTGGAAACTTCATTACTTGCTTTAAAACAGGCATGTAAATAGCAATTAGCAATCGGTTTAACGGATTTTTCTTTTCTGAAACAATTTTGCCTCGAATAAAGTACCCCATTAATACAGGCACCAATGTTATCGCTAAGCCTGCTGATGCAGCCATTGCATATGTTTTTGTGTAAGCAAGAGGAGAGAACATTCTTCCTTCTTGCGCTTCCAAAATAAATACAGGCAAGAATGAGACTGTAATGATGAGCAAACTAAAGAATAATGCAGGACCGACTTCACTTGCCGCCTTTGAGACTATTTGCCAACGATTTTCATCTGTTAGCGGTGTCTTTTCCATATGTTTATGCATATTTTCAATCATCACTATTGCGCCATCTGTCATCGCACCAATTGCAATAGCGATACCACCTAATGACATAATATTCGCATTGATACCTTGCATATGCATGATGATAAATGAAGCTAAGATGCCAATAGGTAGAGTGACAACTGCAACAATCGAAGATCGCAAATGAAACAGAAATGCAACACATACAATCGCGACGACAGCAAGCTCTTCGAGCAATTTACTCCATAGGTTTTCTACCGCCTCTCCTATTAAGCCAGAGCGATCATAAACCGTAACTATTTCAACTCCTTCGGGTAAACCTTTTTTTAACTCTTCTAATTTGGCTTTTACTCCATCAATGGTTTTTTGTGCGTTTTCACCAAAGCGCATAACAACCACACCACCAACAACTTCTCCTTCACCATTAAGTTCCGCGATGCCCCGTCTCATTTGTGGACCTAAGTTAACTTCTGCCACATCGCCAATAGTAAGCGGCGTTCCTTGTTCGTTCACACCGAGAGGGATCAACTCTATATCTGAAATACTTTTGATATAGCCAGTAGCGGTAACCATGTACTCTGCTTCAGCCATTTCAACAACAGAGGCACCTGTTTCTTGGTTACCACGCTTAAGGGCCATTTGAATGTGACTAAGTGGTATACCGTAGGCTCTTAACTTATCGGGATCGACTTGTATTTGATATTGTTTAACCATTCCACCAACGGCAGCAACCTCTGACACTCCGGGGACAGTTTGCAATTCATATTTTAAGAACCAATCTTGAATACTACGCAATTGGCTAATATCCAAGTTGCCCGTTTTATCTACAAGAGAATATAGGTAAACCCAGCCAACACCTGTCGCATCTGGCCCTAGTTGTGGACGCGCACTAGCGGGTAGTGAAGGGGCTACTTGACTTAAATATTCAAGTACTCTGCTCCTTGCCCAATATAAGTCAGTGTCTTCGTCAAAGATGACGTAAACAAATGAGTCACCAAAAAATGAATAGCCACGAACAGTAACAGCGCCGGGAACAGACAACATTGCAGTTGTCAGTGGATAAGTAACCTGATCTTGAACAACTTGCGGTGCCTGACCGGGGTAATTCGTTTTAATTATTACTTGAACGTCAGATAAATCTGGTAGTGCATCAACAGGCGTATTCTTTATTGAAAATAGCCCACCACCAATCAAAATTAAGGTAGCTAAGATAACAAAGAAGCGATTGCCAATTGACCATCTAATAATTGATTCAATCATTATTTTTCTCCCAACTTAATGATTCGAGTGATCAACGACCGGCTTATTTTCCTTGCCGTGTTGTTCATCTGATTCAAGAGAAATGTCAGTGATAACTAAGTCATCCCTAACCTCAAAAGTGAAAGTGACATTATCACCAACATTGAAATCAACTATTTCTATATTGTCCGCGACGATAAAATCCATCGTCGCAGCAGGTCTATCCCACTTCTCTATTGGGCCTCGGCTAATATTTAGAATCCGTGTATCAATATCAATCGCATTAATTAAACCTGATACTGTTGCTGATGATACTTCTTCACTCATATCAGCAGGCTCACTCATGATATGAATTCCAGTAACTTCATATCCACCCTCTTCGGTTTTGCTCACTTCAAAGTGCAAAGATTGACCTGACTTTAATGAGTCAATATCGACTTTTTCAGCCACAGTAAAATCCATAACCATTTCAGGCCAATCCCAAGCCTCAGCAGGACCATGAGTAATATTAACCATACGATGTCCCGCCATGACGCTGTTGATTTCGCCTTCCATCCAAACAGAGCTAGGCACTTCATCATGAGTCATTCGTTTAAAGTCAGAGCTTTTACTTGATTCAGAATCAATCAAGAATTGGGCAGATGTCACCACAACGTCATCTTCATTTAAGCCGTCTAATATTTCGATGCTGTCGATATCAACCCGGCCAATAGTCACTTCAATAGATTTAAATTGCCCATCACCTAACGCAAGTACTACTCTGTCCTGTTTACCTGTTCTAATAACGGCTTCTTTAGGCACGAGGATGGTGCTATCAGCTTGATTAGCGTGAATAGAGACTTGTGCAAACATATTTGGTTTTAATTGATAGTCTGTGTTATCAAATTTCAATCTCACTCGGAGTGTGCGTGTTTTACTGTTCAATGTTGGATAAACATAATCAACGACACCAGCCCAGTCCTCACCGGGTAAATAATCCAGTGTCATTGATACAGGAAGTCCTTTTTTAATTAAGGCTGCGTCACGTTCAAACACTTCTGCTTCAACCCAAACTTGATCTAGCTGGCCAATGCTTAATAAGGTGTTTCCCGGCTTTACATAAAAACCTTCTCTAACCTTCAAACCATCGACAACACCTGCTTGTGGTGAATAAAAGGTAATTGTTTGCTGAACCTTTCGTGTCTTTTCTAGCTTTTGAACAAAGTCTGCTGAAAGCTGTAACGCTTTTAGGCGATCTTTGGCTGCTGAAATTAAAGAACTATTGTTGCGCTTTAACGCTATTAATAGCTCTTCCTGAGCATTAACTAACTGAGGAGAATATAGTGTATAAAGAGGCTGCCCTTTCTCTACAGGGTTACCTGCTGCTTTGATGTAAAGTTTTTCAATCCAGCCATCAACCCGTGGGTGGATATGAATTAGCTTATCTTCATCATATTGAACATAACCTACCGTTGAGATTTCAGTATGCATATTTTTCAGTTCAACAGGTGCAGTGCGAACCCCAAGGTTATTCACTACATGAGGCGCAATTTTTACTGCACCGGGGCCAAAGTCATCACCAGATGATTCTTCCTCATACACAGGTATTAAATCCATCCCCATAGGCGACTTACCGGGCTTGTCCCGGCGGTAATTAGAATCCATCGGTGCAACCCAATACAGAGGCTTTTTTTCTCCTGATGTTGCTTCATTACTATTACTGTTTGAGCCAGTACCTTGATATAAACTCAATGCTCCAGCACCAAGTGCTGCCCCAATGATGATGGCAATAATTGTTTTTGTATTCGTTGACATTATTTTTCTCCAAATTGCTGACTGGATAAGTGCTGATTAGTTTTGTGTGAAGTTTGCATCGACTTATGTTCAGCATTTGAGTTAGATTGAGAATGCGCAAAGAAATAGTTGATACGAGCAACTGTTTTAAGTGCGTCAACATCAATTCTTAAGGCTGATATTCTGGCATTTAATTCTGCGATTCTTGCTCGAACAACTTCGGCAAAATCGCCATCATCATTTGTGTAGGCTGTCAATGACGCTTCTGCTTGGTCATGAGTTTGTTTAAGGAGTTGTTCTTGATAGATAGATTGTCTATCTGATAAGCGTTTAAGCTGTCTTAGTTCTTTTTCTAAAACACTGATCATTTGCTTTGTCAGTAATAGTTTCTCGGTTTTAATAGTCTCTGAATCTGCAATAGAAGCTGCAACTTGCTTATCTTGTCTGTTCTCGGTAAACAAGGGTAAATCAAACGTTACCCCAACAGAAAATAAATCAGCTCGGCTATCACCAGAGGGCATATTGTCGCGATAGGCATAGCTCGCATTAACACCCCATTGCGGCTCATATTGCTGTTTGGCTAACTCAATTCCTTTTTCTGAAGCTTTGCGTTTTATATCAATTGCAAGTATGGCTGGGTGATTCGAAAGCTCCTGAGCCAATAGATTTCTTGAGTAATTAGATGCTTTTAGGACTGTTGGATTATTCAGAGTAATTGCAGGTAACTTTTTAGAAACCCTAAACTCTAATGGTTGCGCGTCAAAGTTGAATGATTCATTCAAACGATCCGCATCGTAAATATGAAGCCACTCATTGAGACGAGCGATTGTCGTTTCTAGTTTCTGCTTTTGCGAAGTTAATCTGTCATCTAACTGCACGATTTCCAACTGAGCACGAATAACATCTTGCTGTCTAGTTTTACCAACAACGTTTGAATAGCTAGCTTTAGCCACTTCCGCCATCTGCTCAAAAAGAGACCAATCATCTTCAATCAATTTAATAGTTTGTTGGGCTAAGTAAGCATCTAACCAAAGTTGTGACACTTGGCTTTTCAACTTAGCTTTACGATCCTCTCGTAACAGTGGAAATTTCGTGGACTCAATTTGTAACTGGTCTTTCTTGATCTCTAGACTGTCGCCTCTCGGAAACATTTGAGAGACGCCAACCTTTAGCTGAGTCATTCCTTCCTGATCTAAATCCCAAGTATCTGTTGGTAAATTCATTATCCCTAGCGATACTTTCGGATCAGGCAAAGTACCTGAAGCAATACTTCTATTTTCAACTGCACTTTGTTTCAACCGGCTACCATGAAGCCAAGGATCATTTTGCTGAGCTAAGGTGATAGCTTGTTCAAGCGACACTACTTTCTCAGCTTGAGCTGAGAATACAGATAAGCCGAGTATTAATGCAGTTGAAAGTGAAGTAAGGTTTGAAGAGTTCAATTTCATTAGAATTGCTCCTCGTATGTTTTAACTTTAGCATAGACTTTGCTCGTTCCATCTTTAAATAGAATTAACACGTTGTATGGCATAAAGCGGTCATCGACTTCCATACCGGGAGAGCCAACTGGCATTGCTGGAACTGAAAGCCCAATCGCATTGGGATGTTCTTCTGATAAGAACTGCTGAATAAATTTAGCAGGTATATGACCTTCAAAGGCAAATCCATTTCTACTCACTGCCGTGTGGCATGAACGGTAATTAGGTTTGATACCATACTTAGTTTTGATGTTGCCGATGTTTCGGAAATCTTTGGAATGCGCAACGTTCCCTTTGTCTTCAATATGAGTTATCCATTTTTTACAACACCCACAATTAGGGGTTTTATAAACGATTAACTCCAAAGGTGTTACGTCGTTATTGTGTGCATGGTTATGTTCGTTGGCGTTTGCAAACGCAGGTGAAAGCAGCATTACTACTGCTATTTTTAAATACTTATTGATCATTTTTGCCCCCAGACATCGCTGGAAAATATCTATAGCGCTACGACGCTATATTGACTAACAGAAAAATTAATTACATGTGCGCGAAATTTGGACGCACTAATCCTGTATTAGGCAAAAATTGGTGGACGATAAAGGGAAGTGGAAATTGAATGAGGTTGTTTAGATTGCAGAGCAGCTACAGATTCACTGAATATTTGAATATCTGTCGAATCAATACTGGAATTTAGGACAGTCGTAGATGAGCAAGCATTTGCAGGACAAATACATTCAACGTCACAACAATCTTCTGATTGACCATTACTGCTTTTATTCATATCACCATGGTTCATGTTCATGTTCATGTTCATGTTCATGTGTGATTCGTGAGAACCTGATGACATTTCGCAAGACATAGCAGAATACGCAAATGCTTGCCCTACAAAGGCAACCAGCATAAGCGTTATTACTAAGACTTTTGAAAATGCTTTAGACATAAAATTCTCATAAAAATATACATGGCCTATGCTAATACAAATTTTCGAATAAGTAAATTGATGTCATGTAAACATTTATGAATATTTGCTGAGGGATCCCCTCGAATTTGACCATAGTATCAGCTCTTTTCCAGTTTGATGACACCCCAGTCAAACTCTGCGGCCCAGAGCATGACTTGCCGTCTTGCCGCTTGTATCTCTTCTTCAGTTAAGCCCAGCTGGGCGGCCTTTGATAATCGCATTCCCAGGTAGTTAAATGAGAGTACTCGCCGATGTTTGATGCTGTTAGCCTGAAACTGCAAGTGCTTCCCGGCCAGCTCTGCCGCCAGCCCTATCATGTAATGCAACCAATTTGCCAGTGCCGCTAATAGCAACAGCACTTCCAATCGTTCGCGTTTATAAGTACGGTGGGCTTCGCTACCTAAGCCATAGGTCTGGCTTTTCTGGTCGCGGAAGCTCTCTTCTATTTGCATGCGTTTGCCGTAGCATTTGGCAATCTTCGTCGCGTAATCGAAGCAATTGGGCAAGGATGAGACCAACAACCACGGCTCTTTATATTGCTTGTGTTTGTCGGATTTTCGCAGCTTCCAACCGGTGCCCACCAGCACGGCTTGAGTGCGATATTGCTGGGCTTTGGTCAGCTTAACCTCACCCAAGACTTGGGGCGTAGGGCGTGCTTTTTTGTAGGCTTTGGCAACCGTGATATAGGCATCCTGGCCGGGTAGTTGCAGTGTCTGGTTGCCACGAACTCTGGCAATGTAATGCCAGCCGAGCTTACGTATTTGCTTAAACCACGGCACTTTAAAACCCGCATCGGTAATAATCACCGGCTTAAAGTCTGCCGGCAGTACCTGCTTTAACCGGTATAAAAACGCCCTGTGTACGTGTGGGCACGTATACTCGTCCATCGGCACAACAACTTGATGTAACGTCAGTGGGCGACCTTCTAGCGCCAGGCTGGCACGCAGGATAAAATGGCGCTTTTCGGTGTCGGCATTGCTCCAGTCCACTAAAATCAGCGGCTGTTTGCCCTGACGTAGCAAGCGGGTCATTTCGCCATAAATAAGCGGCGCCTCTGCTTGAAGCGCTTCATTTCTTAGCAAACGGTCAGCTCGTTTGATGCCGTGTTTTTCTGACGTTTCACTGTCAAAATTACGGCCGATAGCCGTTACCGTACATTGGCATTCTGCATCAAGCTTTGTACTGCCGCCCCCACAGCTAAAAATCGGGCTTTGTGCATACATTTGGGGGTGACAAATGAGAGGAAATCGGCGAGCATTGTTTTTACATTCATGGTTAGGTGTTTTTGGCGAAAGATCAGATCGGGAACTGCCATGAATGTTCCCTTCGCCTCTAACTATTTGTTTTATCTACGCCATTCGTGGGGATTCGTCAGCTATATTGCTTTAATTAAACTTACAAATACTTTTAGGTACATCTGATATTTGTGCAAGCTATAAATTCGTTGCTCACCATTGACTAGAAGTGTCCGCTTTTGGCACAGGGCTGCTGTTACAGCCCTGTCCCGCTCAAACTTCAATTGACTCAGAAATCTCTAAAGCATCGTCAACTTCAATACCGAGATAACGGACTGTACTTTCCAACTTCTTATGACCGAGCAGAAGCTGGATTACCCTGAGGTTCTTTGTCTTTTTGTAGATAAGATATGGCTTGGTTCTTCTCATCGAGTGGGTACTGTAAAGAGAGTCGTCCAGCGCTAATTTGCTTATCCAACCATGAAAAATACGATTATATTGCCTCGTCGAGATATGTTGAGATGAAAGTACACGCGATTTGAAAAGGTAATCGCTGCTACGTAAATTGGCCTTTCTTATCCAATCCGCCACAGCTGCTCTAGTACCGCTCGTAATCTCAAATTGTACCGGAGTCCCGGTTTTTTGCTGTACTACATGTGCTCTGCTTAGAATTGAGCGCCCGCAAGTGATATCCGATACTTTGAGCTTTACTAAATAGCTGTTCCAAATAGTAGATCACCCGAGGAAGGGAACTCAATGCGGTTTGCGCGATCAGATCAGTCGCCAAACATAACCAATCAACAACCGCATTGAGTATGAACAAAATAGCATTTTTATACGGCGCAGAAACC
>NZ_JACDWU010000257.1:0-7071 GCF_016464045.1 Pseudoalteromonas sp. bablab_jr011
AAGCAGGTGGCCGATATAGAACGTGCGCTAAACGCCAGACCTAGAAAGTGCCTAGGTTACAAACAGCCTGTCGTTGTGTTTAACGAATTACGCAATGCGGCCTAATTTAGCGAGTGGTGCACTTCGGGGTTGAATTCGCGCAAAATACTTGAGCGTTATTATATAGTAGCAGTGAGGGCAAGGCTAAACGCTGGGGTCTTTTTTAGCGGTATGTCACTAACTTGCTAATATAGTTAATAAAAAGTGGTTAATCTATGAGGTTATTTCAACAAGAAAGTCACTTGGTAAGTATTGGTCAATACCTCGAACACTTGGATATTTGATGCCAGTAGATTCAGCAAGCTCTATTGTTATATTGCGTTCAAGCGGAAACTGCTCTTTGACTTGCAGCACATCTTGCCGCCACTCAAGCAAGTAGAACATGGATAGGTCAAGATCGGATAATGAGTGGTGTGTTCGTTTGGATTTATAACCAAAGACTCGATGTACACGACCATCGGATGGCGCATCATAAGCCGTTAACCAAGGCTTATAATTCTGATACTCGCCTGTACCACGCCCTTCTTTAATCCTCTTACGATACTGCACCTCAGTATGGCCAATCTTCCTAGACATATTATACCGCTATAACTTATTGAAAATTCAGCATAGCTAGAGTGAAAGTGTGATGCAAGCACCTCAGAGTCAAACTATATACTTTCTAAATGACTTAACTATCTGAAAATATAAAATTAAAGATCGCGCTCAATTCTCATCATTAACTTTGAAGATAGGTTTTCTTCTTCAGTTCAGCACGAAAAAATCTCTATGACATGATGTTACTACTTTAAATAAGTAGAGCAAGGCAAGAACATGGCATCAGCAAATCTAAAAGTTCAAGAAACAGAAAAACCTACTGAATGGTTTAACACTATTCTGCCTGCATACGATGATTTAGGTAATCCAAACTTTTTGGACTCTAATGGTGATCTTGTTGAAGGTATTTATAGCGGTGTGCCAAATTCTGTTTACCACGAATTAGATGCTCATAGCTCATCTCTGATTAAAGAGTTAGCGAAAAACACACCAGCTCATGTATTTCGTCAATATTTTTCTAATGAGGAAAGAAAACGAACTGCTGCACAAAGAAACACTCTTGATACTGGCACTTATGGTCACGAGTTAATATTAGAGCCAATTGGTTTTTATGATCGCTATTTCCGTGTACCTCTTGCCATTGAGTATCCTACAGCGCTTCACACAAGTGCTGAGCTAAAGGACGCATTAAAAGCCGCAGGTCAAAAGGTCTCAGGCACTAAATCAGAGTTAGTTAAGCGCTTGTTAGATGCTAAACCAAACACCCTAATTTTTGATGATTTGATTGCGAAATCCATAATAAAAGGCGCTGGAGTCAAAGCCTACAACGAAGCTGTAAAAATGGTCGAAAATAATAAGTGTTCTAGCCTATTAGCTGCTTTCAACGATGGAGCGCTTTCACACATAACCCATAAGACACCAATAGATGGTTTAGTCTGGGATGACGCCCATAGAATTTTGGATACATTCAAATCTCACGCTAGAGCTAAGCGATTAATTTCAAATGGTTTTGCGGAACTTACTGTAATAGCGCGAGATCCTGACTCTGGATTAATGCTTAAAGTAAAATTCGATTACATTAACAAGCATGCAATTGCCAGTGATGTTAAGTCTACTCGTTCAGCCAATCCAAATAAGTTTAGATTCCAATGCCGAGACCTTCGATATGACGTTCAAGAGAGTTTCTATAAGTATGTTGCGAATTTAGCAGGTATTCCCGTTAAATTGTTTGCTTTTATCGGTGTTGAATATTTAGAGGCTGATATATGCGAGATTTTTGAGTTGAAACGTACCCGCCAGATGATTGCTCATAATGACATGAAGAAAGCAATTGCAACCCTTAAAGAATGTTTAGATAGCGAAAACTGGTATGGATACACCAAAAACGATGAGGTCGTTGTTATTGACTGGTAATAAGCGCGATTTTTTAAATCAAATATTCTAATTACATATCCAAGTTCAACGGTGAGCGTTATGAGTTTATCACTTCAAGAATATCAAAATTTATTGTATGGAAAATTAACAGCATGCAAAGGCCAGTTTGATGCTTATCTTTCCGAAAATGGTTATAAGCTTGACTTTAATACAGAGCTAAACTACGTCTATCAAATCGTTATGTCTGGATTAAACGTAGAATACAGCTTCCCGTACACTCCAGTTGAGTCCGTAATCAGTTCATTTTTAAAAGCTGCAAAAATAGGCCTTTCACTTTGCCCTACTGAGCAGCTTTGCTTTTTAAAAACTGAGTATAGTGAATCATCAGGCCAATATGTGACTCAATTAGGATTAGGCTACAAGGGAATTCTTAAACTTGCTTACCGTTCTGGAAAAGTAAAACAAATTAATGCGAATGTTTTTTATGAAAAAGACACTTTCCAATACAACGGTGTAAATTCAAAAGTTACCCACACTACAACCGTTCTATCTAAAGCAATGCGTGGACAATTAGCCGGTGGCTATTGTCAAACTGAGCTAATTGATGGTTCTTTTAAGACTACAGTTATGCCTCCTGAAGAAATTTTAGCTATTGAAGAGCAAGGTAAGGCGATGGGCAATGAAGCGTGGCTTTCAGTGCATGTGGATCAAATGAGGGAGAAAACCCTTATTAAACGTCACTGGAAGACTCTCTGCCCTTGTATTTATAGAGATAGTGTTATGAATGACCCAATTTTGTTTGATGATCAAGATTGTCAGCACAGCTCCAATCACCAAGCTTATGAAGAACAATTCGAAAGTGCTTATTCACGTGAGGCGTACTAATGTTATCAGTTCAAATTGAAAAGCTAATCAAATCTACTTCAGACAATATTAAACAGTGGGAAACATTGTTCAACTTGGCTTCACATTCTCATTATTCCGCTTTAATTAAAGAGTGCGCCCTAGATGACGTTGTTGCGACAATTAAAGAAATGGATATGTTGATCGGCTCTCTGAGTCCTGAGCTGCTTAACCTAGTAGACATAAGAGTTAGGAAACATCCCTACACTACTGCATATTGTCTGTTTCCTGCACTAAATACAGATAATGTAATTGCCTACCTTGAAACTCAAGGTATTGTAAAAAGCTATGAACTTGCAGTGGTTTATGACAACGATAAGTTTGCAATTGATGTTAGCTCAAACAAAGTATCTCACGTTAAAGGCGATAGCACTCAGGAGGCTTCATACTCTGGTTGCTATTTATTATTAGAGTTTGAAAATGGTACAAGCAAAGTTTGGTATATGGATGAGTATGAAATGCACTCTGCTTTTGATGCATGGCAAAACAAAGTATTTGGGGGTATGGATGTATTCAACAATACACTTGAATGGGCTGGTTTTGCATTAATTCTTCGTGCCTTGAAAACACTGAACATGCAGGATAGCGTAATTAGCCATCCAATCTTACCCGTTTTAAAAAGCCGATTAACTTCATATTACTCTGATTTCTTTAAGTACTACAAAGAGGCTAATAACGATAAGTTTGCTAGCTGCGTAATTACTTCACAGTACGTTTCAACAGAAGGTGGAGAACTTGAAGAAGCATTAAAAAAACTAGATGACATCATTGAACCACCTGCAAATATTATCGTACTAGGCCAACATAACCGCCAAGTGAGTAATGAAGATACCGAAATGAATGAAGCATCAGAAGAACAGTGCGAATTTTATAACCTTGATTTTGGAGTTATCTGAATGATTAAAGTTGAGTCAGAAATTTTAAATAAATCGGGAAAGCGTGAGAACTGGCGTGAAATTGCATTTTACGCAAGCGATGACGAAACACAGTTTGAAGTTCGAGAGTATTATGGCCAGCAAAAAATAAGTTATATGAAAGAAACGGCTCGCTTGCCATTCGACTGCCTTGGTATTGCTCGAATGAACTACTCTAACATGCTTCGAACTAGGGTTATTGATGGATATAAACCTATCGAGCAATTAAAGACTAAAGTTCCGTGTTTGCCATTTAGCAATTTTAAGCCTCCTATGTATAAGTGTGACTTTGACGTGCCTTTTGCAGAACAGCTTAGCAAAATAAATGACCCTGTTGTTATTCCTGTACAGCAAGGTAAGCGGGCTTATATAAAACTTGGCCAAGAATCGATTAATTCAATACAAGCTGTAGATATTAAAGGTAATGCTTTCACATTAGACAAAAACATTCAGGAAATGCTTGCCTCTAAAGTTGCAATTGGAAGCTTTGAAAGTGGCGTTTTAGAAACGTATATCCTCGATGATGGCTCAGTCTGCTTATACGATGTGATCATGCTAAATGGTACTGAGATTAACTCTAGCTATAAAGATAGACAGAAGTCATTAAAAGGAATGTTTGGCCATAAAAGTGGATTTACTTACCCGGATACGCTTGAAGCAAATACAGACCTTAAATCTCACCCTGGTAGACATTTTATTGTTAAAGACAATAGTGTGTCATGCTTGGATAGCAGAACCTTTGTAATACCAAATTTTTACAGTGTAAAAGTATTGATTGAGGAAAAGTATAGCTATAGACCAGGTTATTATAAGGTAATGTTTACAACACCTGAAGGATACGAGTCTATCGGTGATTTATATCATCCTCATGAAGAGTTGTATGCTAATACACAAATTCAAATAGCTTTTAAGAAAGTGGAAAATGGTAAACCGGTTAACTTTTGGTTTAGTCCCATTCAACATAAAAACAAGCTAAATTATGATGAAGCTGGCACCGAAATTAGTCAGATAAGTCAGCTTTCATACTTTTGGTATGGGCCTTAACAGGCGGCTCCTATTTTGGGCTAAAAATAGTATAGATCATCTCAACTTATCTGACATTTGCAAAATAAGGCATGACAATTTTAATTATCCTGTGCTTAAAGCGCCTTAAATTTTTCTATCATATCATTATCAATCTCTTTGATTAGATTAGATGACAAACCCAAATGCTTGGCCTCATGCCTAAACGAACGCGTTGCTTCAAATATTTCTTCAGCCATAGTCATAATCGCTTTTTTTGAAGACAACCCCGACTGAGCAGCTAGCTGATTTAGTACATTCTTTGGTGTTTGGCCATTGCCACCAAAAGCCGTCATATGCTCTTTGTAAGGATTAGGGCTGTAAACAATGTCGTAGAAAGGTGATAGCGTCCAGTTATCGGAGTCACTAGCAAGAAAACTGAAGTTCTTACTATGATCATCTTGGTTAACAGTTAAATAATTAAACATGCAACGCTTAATAAGCTTCTGTGACTCTGTAACACTGCACATGATGCGCGTAGCTTTTACTAAATCCACATAGTCCAAAGATGGTTCTCGAAATGGGGCATCTAATAACCCACAAGCAGAAATCATATGAATTCGACCGCCTTGTTCTGTGCAATCAAATCTCTTCTGCTCTAGCCAATATCTCCCATTACCCGCATCAATTAAATCAAACTCAGGAACCTCAATGCCAACATTACGAGCCATTTGCATGTAGCAATATTCAACTATTGATTCAGAGTGCTTCAAGTCAAACTTTTCAGATGTAAGCTTTACTATAAGCTTTGTTCCTTGTACGTCGTCTAATGTTGAATATTGACCATTCGATAAACGCGTAACGTTCATTTTTGGCCTAGCACCACCCGATCCCCCCGTTTTCATCAAGTGCTCAAGCAAAGCAGACTCAGTGCCTTCAAATTCTTCAATCGCAGCTCGACCGAGGGTAATAATATCAATTGAACCCTTGGACTCATCAAGTAAATCGAACTCAGGCTCATAGCTCAACGCCCCCATACATCTCTCACCAAGGTAGGCCAAACGCTCTAAAGCGGTAACTGTTTTTGGGTTCTGATTGTTCTGCCTAAATACACGATCCATGAGATAAAGACCCCAACCATCAGGGAGGCTGTCTGCAAAAACTCCATGGATGCCATAATGCGGTTTTCTAGGCGCAACTTGTAGGCTTGTGTCTGCTTTTAAATTGAACGGGGCCAAAGAAGTAGAGTGAGCGTTTAAATACGTCTCGTCAAATTGAAAGAAGCTTTGTTGACTATTTTCAACAAGCTTGCCGACAAGCACCTTTTCACCAGTGCTAAGCTTACGCTTTACGGTTAGGGCAGATTTAAGCATGTCGTAGCACATCCTCTATTGATTTAAATTCAGGTTCACACGACTTTGTTAGCTCTTTCACTTTTTTCAAGTCTCCGACGGTCTCATAAAGCATTAGAAACTGACGTAATGAGATGTTACCGGATGACTCAAACTTTCGGATCGTCGCATAAGGCACGCCAGAGAGATCGGCTAACTTCTGAACACTGAGTTTGTCTTTTTTTCGAGCTGACTTGATAAACTCTTTAAGATCCATCTGCAAATCATAAGCAGTATAAAGGGATAACATAAATACCTCCAAACCTGTCACTATAGTATCAATTATAGCATGTACAATGACATTATTTGTTACTATTGTAACATATATAAAGTGGTATTGAAGATTACTTCATCAAGAGACAATATAAAAGCCATCACCGATGATGAATGAGACTGCCATTATAGTAACAAAAAAATAACATCTTCAGTTAAATTTGTTATTATAGTATCAAAAATTGTCAAGATTAGAATTCAGCCTTATAAATTAATCTGTGTATTCACTGTTTTAATAATTAAACCTACACCTCCCATTATTTCTGGTGATGACTTTGGCTTTAGGTATTGATTCTAATGGTATTAAGAAGGGTTCTACTGACACTCTTCTAATTAAATTTGTGTAAGAATCGAACGGGTAAATTTGATAAAGGTTCAAAATAATTTCTACTACCAAATCTCAATCGAGCTACAACTGAGTATTTGAGTATTTGAGTATTAAAAGTCATAATAGATGGTTTGAGCAGCCACAATCTTGACCAAAGATAAAACTCGTCTTTGGACAGAATGTATGGTACGCCCCGTTTTGCAAGTTAATAACTAAAAATAACGGAGATGGTTTGCGCTAATGTATTCAGAGTCTATTAGAGACTAACATTAGTCCCAGCTCTACGATGAGATCTGCGCCAGATTGTCCT
>NZ_JACDWU010000258.1:0-338 GCF_016464045.1 Pseudoalteromonas sp. bablab_jr011
AAACAACCAGCTCAATTTAGCTGTACTAGCTCGCATCTCGCTTTTCGTACTTCGTTGCTTACAACCCCTTCGCGCGTAATAAATTTCACGCCTACATTAAACCGTAGGCGTTATGCTTGCATGGCGCGTTTGCGCAGCAACGTCTCTTTTAAAATTCACGGCTAAAGCCCTTCCTACAAGTGATACACACTTCACACGTGGGAGGCGTTTTAACGCCGAAAAAGCAAACCTTTTCAGCAATAATAAACAACCATCTCGGTTTAGCTCGCATCTCGCTTCTCGTAACTCGTTACTTACAACCCCTTCGCGCGAAATAAATTTCACGCCTACATTAAACC
>NZ_JACDWU010000259.1:0-324 GCF_016464045.1 Pseudoalteromonas sp. bablab_jr011
AGCTTGTTCTATACGCTCAGCTTCAGCTTGTTCTGCTGCAATACGTTCCTGTTCTACACGTTCAGCTTCAGCTTTTTCTGCTGCAATGCGCTCCTGTTCTAAACGTTCAGCTTCAGCTTTTTCTGCTGCAATACGTTCTTGTTCTACACGTTCAGCTTCAGCTTTTTCTGCTGCAATGCGTTCTTGTTCTACACGTTCAGCTTCAGCTTTTTCTGCTGCAATACGTTCTTGTTCTACACGTTCAGCTTCAGCTTTTTCTGCTGCAATGCGTTCTTGTTCTACACGTTCGGCTTCAGCTTTCTCGGCTGCAACACGTGCTTGCTC
>NZ_JACDWU010000260.1:0-54742 GCF_016464045.1 Pseudoalteromonas sp. bablab_jr011
CGATGATTTATAAAAATCTTACTGAAGCCCTTTTGCTATATGGTCTTTAGCTAATTTTGTCCCCACCTGCTTTAAGCAGCTTTAACTGAATAATATTCACATATTTATTCAAAAAACTGCTTAACTGACTGGCATTAAGCTCTCGCTGGCTTTCATTTGCTTGTTAGCTACGCCTTTTGGTTGCTCCCAAACTTGTCCTATTTTGACAGCTATGAAATTTTTAGGCCTGTCATTAAATGCGAATAAGACGCATATGTCACCGCCTCTTTTATTTCTTTATTTTTTAAGCAATTTATTAATTCTCATATCACCTAAAGAACGTAAATTTCCAAAGTAATTACTAATTTCTTCAGAATCATTTTTTTCAATTAAAATTAGAAACTGTTCAACATCTTTGGTCAATGGGTTATGAGCATTTAAAGATGCATAAATAGTTTTAATTAGATCTAGGGCCTTGTTATTATTATGGTTATAAAATGAAAGAAGCCCATACTGAGCCTTAGAAAAAGCAGACACAAGCCACCTATCACTATTAGATGATAAGTAGTCTTCTAGTGACGATAGGCAATCCACGCTATTCAGTGGTAGTAAATTATTTTCAATAGCGTCCTTAAATTTATGAAACATTTGAGTTTCATTAATCAAATCTTTATTGAGAGTCAGTTCCTGCGGACTATCTTCAACAACTAATTGATAGTTACTGTACACTATTGTATCAGAGGAAGGAAAACAGACCTTCGGAGTTAGCCAAATTGAAAAGTTAGTCGAAAAACGAGAATTTGTTATTCTCGCTCCTCTCAATACCTCAGACTTAGATGCCGAATCTATTAACAAAAAGTCATTGCCACTTGCTTTAAATAACCGTAACTCAGGAAATATACTAACCAATTCTTTAATACTTTTAAGTTTCATTAACTTTTAACCCTATTGTAAAGGTTGGATAAAGACCAACTCCGTATTACTCGGTAAATTAATCTTGTAGTTAAGGGCTTGGGATTGTGATATCCCTAGCCAACCAGTTTTTAATTCAAATGCTAGGTATGGAGCTTGAATAGGCCCAAATGTAGCATCTGGTCTACTAGAGGAAGAAAAACCCCACCACTTTAGTTCTCCATATCTGTAAGAGGGACCCTCACCTCTGAACCCGGGAATTTCAGCACTGTCTATTAGCTTAGAGAATTCCCTATGAATATAAAACCCCCTAACCATTCGATATAACCAATCAGGTAATTCAGGGTTCACCATTGCTGAGCTATCAACAATATTAGCTGCTCTACCTGCCAACTCTGTTGCTAATGACACAATGATACTCTTTTGTTCTTCAACTGGAAGATTTTGAAACTGCTTAATTGCATCTTCTCTCTTAGCGTACTGATTTCCATTAAACGCTTGAGCAAATGCAGCAGTAGTTGCGCCATTTGCAAATTTACCACCAGTGAGCTTGGAAACAGTTCCCCCAATAGTAGCAGCTACAGCTATTCTAAGAGCATCCCATTCAATTCCTTGCTGTGTACCGACTAGGCAATTTACATTCGCAGCTTTAGTGATTCCTGCCGACCAAAAACCATGTCCAAAATTACCACCTTGCAAATCAGATATGACACCGCCTGCTAAAGCATGCGCTCCTATATGTGCTGCACCTCCTGTTTGCCAAAACCCTGAGGGAGCGTCAAATGCTTGGCCTATGCCATAAAACACACCTGAAATAGCTAATGAGGTCGCTCCTGAAGTGAAAGCGGCCCTTAAACTTCTTGTATTAACAAGAGCATGATCGAAGTTTGCATGAGCCGCAGCTAGCGGGCCAAAATATGGAATAAAATTAAGCGCTGTAACCCCTATACTGTGTAAAGCTGGATTTCGACCTCTAAATTTATGAGCAGTATAACGACCGTCAATCATCATTGTTCGTTTGTATGACTGCTTTAAAAAACCACTAAAGCTAAAATAACCTGTTGGGTCAGTAAAACTCATTGGGTTATTCAACACATAACTATAACGGTTATATGATTGTGAATTATTTGGGAACTGTATAAACGGATCAGCCTGAACAAATCGACCCAACGTTGGATCGTACACCCGACCGTTCATATGGATAGTGCAGCTTTACGAACCTTTAAGAGTGGAAAACATCTGACCTTTAATGTACTTAATAGATTTATAGTAACGAGGCTAAAAATTTGGTAAATGGTACAATAGCTTCACCAACGCTAGCAGCTTCTAATACTTGCAGATACTCGTCTCGTCGCTCCATAGGTACAACAGTCCATGGGTAACCACCAGAGGCCATCATTAAATTCATAATGAACCTGCCCATTCTGCCGTTACCATCAAAGTAAGGGTGGATGTAAACGAAAATGAAGTGCCCCATTACAACTCTGACTGCTGCATTACCCTCCTCTGCGAGTAAATCGAAAAATGTCGGCATCATATCGCGTACCGCATCTCGATTAGGGGGAGTATGCATAGACTGGCGAATATAAACAGGCCCTGATCGGTAACCAGCTAAGTCCGATTGTTTAATAATACCGGCCGCAACACTTGGGCCAAATAAGGCAAGGTACCAATCACTGTGCGTCTGTTCCAATACGTCACCAGAGTTCTTACCTTCTAATACTGCTAAAACGGCTTTTTTAACTTCTTGGAACGCATCCCAGTAACCTTTAGCAGCCATGGTATCTAGGTGCTTTTTACTCTCGTCTGAACCATCAATTTGCCAGTAACCTGAACGAACAAGTTCAATTAGTTCACGCGTCACTCGATAGCCTTCAATAGACAGTGAGTGGTAGGCGTCGGTAACGTACTTGTCTTCTACTTCTGCCATGTAGGTTTCGATGTCGATGGTTTGGTGTGGTTGTTCAGGGAAGTGCGCAATAACACTTTCACGCATTTGCGCCCACATTAACCGCATGCGATTAACATAGGGCGATACATCACGACGACCAAAACTCACCTGTAAATTCTCGGCGAATGGGTCTTCTTCTTGCACTTTCAAATCGGCTGCCTGCATACCTTTTAAGATATTGTCAGCAATTAGGTCGCGGCCAATATTTCTAAAAGCCCCCACTAATCTGCCTGCAATCACGCTGTGATTACCGGCAAGTAAAACAGACAATACGTCTGATGCATCTGTCACCATTGATAAGGCTGTACGCATTAAGATGGGTGCATTTTTAAATTGGTTAGCCGAGCAATAAACCAGTGCTGAAGCCAAGCTGTATACGTTTAGTCCTGCTACGTTTTTAATATACTCAACATCAGGTAAATTTAACCTAACATCGAAAATAGAGGTATTGTGTAAAAAAGCGGTGGGTTTATTGTTGCCTTTAGGCGAACGTACCAGCAATTGTTGAGGTACGGTTCTATCGCCAATATGTAGACTAAGTGATTGCTCAGGTGAAAGACACCAGGCATTATCGAAACGTTCCGATAAATATGCACCGCAAAAATCCCAGAAAGAAGTATACCAAGATGTACTGTCGCCCGGCTTTTCATCTGGCATAGCCGGTATGTACCAGCCTCGAATAACTTCGCGAATAAAGCCATGCTTCAAGAGCCGCTCTCGATGCACTCGACTAAGTTGCTTTGACTGAATGGCTACAACTCCTGACTCCTGAAGCTGTTGTAATTGCTCAAGCGAAGCTGCCAGTTTTTGTGATATGTCATTCATGTTCGCTCCAACCATTACTTACGATACTTACCCGTTATTAACTTCATCGCTAGGTTTTAGAGTTATATCATTTATAGGTTTTAATGTCACATCATTTATAGGTTTTAATGTTTTCAGGTAAAGCTAGTAATGAAGATAAACACAACACATCACGAGTTGAGGCCTTTTTTCCACAACCGTACTTACTTAAGAGTGATGCAACTGAAAATATTCATCGAATTCAAAGTATCTCTGCTTGGGGTTCATAATGCAGGTCTGTTGTACATTTTGTACTATGGCTATGTTGAGTTATTCCATTCGCTTAATTAAGCGGTCTATTTTTAGGCAATAAAAAACCCGTGTTAAACACGGGTTTTTAAAGATAAAGTCCTAAAACTGCTGAGGACTTGCATTGTTGAATGACTTACTCGTTTACCACACTTTTAAGTGGGTTAACTGGCTTTGCATTATCGTCTAGCAAGTTCATATCAAAATCGAACTCGTCAACGCGAATAGCTTTTTCGCGTTTCTTGTTGTAATCGATTAATTGCGCATATTCTTGCTCATTAATTACGTTAGCAACAAGTGCGTTATCAAGTGTTTCTGCAAAACGAACGCCCGGTTTAATTGTTTTAGCACGCAATGCTTTCTTCACTTTTGCAAGTAGTTCAAGACACGCCATTTTAGCTTTGTAAGCCTGCTCGTTGATGTAATGACCATCACCTTCAATTGGCGTTACTAAGTGCGTGATTTGTGCCTTAAACGCAGTATCCATTTGTGCTTGTGTTGCTAGCTCACGAATTAGATCATCGCTAATTTTCGGCATTTTCATCGAATAATTCATGGTGATGAAACGCATGAACTTACGCGTACCACTTGCAGGGAAGTTATCTAAGAACTTGTGCAGTGCTTCTTCAGCACTTTGCAGTGCAAAGCGTGTTGCATAGTGGAAATACGGCGCAGCTTGCTCGCGTTCACTGCTTGCTACTTTTTGCTCGTAGTACTTAATTGATGCCATGGCAGCGTATAAGAAACTCATTACATCACCTAAGCGTGCAGATAGCATTTCTGCTTGTTTAAGCTTGCCACCTAACACAAGTAACGAGAAATCAGCATAAACAGCTAATTTAGCCGACAGCTTTTGTGCCGCTTTTTCGTAATCGCGAACTTCTGGTAACGACGACTTAGCACCTGCTGTAAATGGTAATACACCTAAGCGGAATGCACGTAAGCTGTTCGCGACACTGTAGCCCACTGTTTTACGTAAAATACGGTTAAATTCTTTATCTGCGTTTTTGTCTTCACTATGAATAGACTCAACCATAGATTGCAGATATGGGTGACAACGCATTACACCTTGTCCAAAAATCATTAGGTTACGAGTAAGAATGTTCGCACCTTCAACCGTAATAGCAATCGGTTGAGCAACATAGCCACTGGCTAAAGTATTTTGCGGACCATTTTGAATCGCTTTACCAGCTTGAATATCCATTGCTGAATCGAGCACATCACGGCCAATTTCAGTCATATGGTACTTTGCAATTGCAGTCACAACCGATGGCTTTAAGCCCATGCCTAAACCTTCGGTTGTTAGTACGCGCATAGCTTCTTGTAGGTATGTTTTACCTGCAATATCAGCCAGTTTCTCTTGGATACCTTCAAATTGACCAATCGCTAAACCAAACTGTTCACGAACAGCAGCGTATTCAGAAGCCCCTTTAAATGCCACTTGTGACGAGCTAACACCTAGCGCTGGAAGCGAAATACCACGGCCAGCACCTAAACAGCTCACCAGCATCTGCCAACCACGACCAATGTTCTTTTGACCACCAATGATGAAATCCATTGGCACGAATACTTTTTCGCCACGAGTAGTCCCGTTGTAAAAACGGATGCCCATTGGGTCATGACGATTACCAAGTTCAACACCTGGGTGATCTTTAGGAATAAGCGCACAGGTAATACCTAGGTTTTCTTTGCCACCTAGTAAACCATCAGGGTCAACAACTTTAAACGCTAAGCCTAATACAGTCGCAATGGGTGCAAGCGTAATGTAACGTTTGTCCCATGTGATCTCTAAGCCTAAAACTTCTTCACCATTAAATTGACCACGCTTAACAACACCAATATCTGGAATGCCACCGGCATCAGAACCCGCTTCAGGGCTCGTTAACGCAAAGCATGGAATGTCACGACCATTCGCAAGGCGAGGTAAGTAATGATCTTGTTGCTCTTTAGTACCAAAGTGCAGTAATAGCTCACCTGGGCCTAATGAATTAGGCACCATAACCGTTACCGCGACCGCAGAACTCTTCGTTGCAATCGTGCCAACAATTGTTGAGTTTGCATAAGGGCTGAACTCTAAACCACCAAATGACTTAGGAATAATAAGCGAGAAAAAACGCTCTTTTTTCAAGAAATCAAGAATGTAGTCAGGAAGATGAACGCCATTTTGGATTTCAGAATCATCAATCATCGATAATAATTCTTTAACAGGGCCATCTAAAAACGCTTGCTCTTCGGCGCTCAGCTTTGCAGCGGGGACATCACGAAGTGCATCGAAGTCAGGTTTACCTTGGTAGATTGAACCTTCTAACCAAACATCACCTGCATCTAACGCTTCTTGTTCTGTAATTGAAATACTAGGTAATACTTTTTTTAATTTTGTACGTAAGCTCATAATAAACTCATCCGACCAGACAGTAATACCTACATTACGTCATAAATTGCACAATAGATCAATTGGTCCAACCAGTTTTTTTAACATTTTTTTATATTTATTTTTTCCTTGCACGCTAAGCAGTTGAATATATTGAACTTACACGTGTACGCCCAATTTCGATTTTTTATAGCAAAATAGTTAAACCTAAAGGATTAAAATAAAAAGCCCCACTAAAAAGTTGGGCTTAGGAATAAATAACGTTAAAGCTCGTCTTCGATAGGAAATAAAGAGATAAACCATACTTGAAAACGCCGCCAAGACGAGGTTTGTGGCTCTTCATCAAATTGCTGATTACTTATGGTATCAAGCCAAATTAGTTCGTCATCATCTGGGCTTTTTAACTCAACTTTCCACGCATACTCAGGCATCTTTTTATCAACCCAGTGGGCTAAAAAGCCGCTCAACTTTTCACTGTCTATTAGTACGCCCATTTCGGTATTTAAATCAAGTGATCGCGGGTCAAGATTCATGGTACCAACGAATATTTTTTCATCATCAAATGTCATCGTTTTTGCGTGCAGACTTGCCTGTGATGATCCGGTAACCTTTCTGCCTGCTTTTCGTTTAATTGCCACTAGGTCACTTGGTTTTAGCTCCCACAATTTAACACCGCCACGCACTAAATCAGCACGGTATTTTTTATAGCCCGCATGCACAGCAGACACATCCGTAGCAGCCAGCGAATTAGTCAGCACAGTAACATCAACGCCCTTTTTAACCCAGCTGGTTAATAACTGCGTACCTTGCTCGCGAGGAATAAAATACGGCGATACAATAATAGCCTTGCGCTTTGGCTCTCCCATCTTTTTAAACAATGAAGGCGACATATTTGCCGACTTTTCATCGACATCATTCATTACTTTATCTGGGTGATCGTAAAATAAGGTCGACTCCTGCCAGTCAAACTCTATTTCATCGTTAAGCAAACGATTTACAAAGGCACTTTCACGTAATTGTTCAACATAATTGCTTTGCTGATTGTCTGCTACATAATTTTCTAGTGTCTTGGTTATCTCGATAAGTGATTGTTCATCACGCTCACCATGTAAATTTTGAACAGGGTATGAAAGTGTGTGATTCCAATATAAATCAAATGCATCTGAGGCTTCTGGCACAATATCACCCACGCTCATGACATCTAAATCGATAAATTCAGAATGATCTTCTGCTGAAAAGTAAGCATTACCAATATTACGCCCCCCCGTAATAAAAATACGGTTATCGACGATAAAGCTCTTGTTATGCATGCGTCTAGAAAGTTGGCTGTAGTTAGTTATAAACCCCAGAGCCCTAAACCGTCGATTTGGGAACGGGTTAAACAGCCTAACCTCAACATTAGGGTGAACAGCCAGTGCTGCTAAATCAAGCTCACTGTCGGCTTGCGATAAGTCATCAAGCAGTAAGCGAACCCTCACTCCTCTTTCTGCCGCTTTCAGCAAAAACGCGGTAAATAAAATGGTGGTTTGTTGTCTATGGTATAAATAATACTGCACATCAATGGTGTGCTCTGCAGAATCAATCAGTGCAAGCCTTGCGACGAAGGCATCGACACCATCTACCAAAGGATAAAACCCTGACAAACCTGGATGATTACTACCCACAGCCTCTCCTATTGTACTCGGTGTATCAGCAGAAATAGCGTAACTTGGTTGAATAGATTCCCTTGAAGGCAGCTGCGCACAACCCGTTATAGTAAAGATAAGTACTGCACAAAAAGTTGCTTTAAAAGAGTTTATTATCATGGTTCCCTACCAATGATGACCAGGTGATACCAGTTCGCTACATTACATGATGTGTTTTGAGACAAAAAAGCCTTGTTTGTAACAAAGCACACGTTTCGTTATTTAGTCTGATTGTGCAATTGCATATGCCCGTACAGCTACAAGCAGCAACTTTTAACGCTGCACGCATCGGGTTTATCCGCCAAACCGAACAAATAACACGTACGATACACACATAAAACTTAGATATAACGTAATAAATGAAAGGCTTAAAAGCAAATAAAAACTGGAATCAAGGGGTAAGGGGCAAAGAAAAGAAGTAATTAAATGAAGAGCAAGTACATTAAGCGACTTGCTCTGTAATGTCAGCGATTTCGATAAGTTTACGATTAAGAATTTTTTTACAGCAACCACAGCACTTGCCGCACTGGCTACCTACCTGCAACTCTTTTGATAGCTCACGCATCGTCATAGCACCGTTATCAATCGTTTGTTCGATTTTTTTATCCGTTACACCATGGCATAAACAAATATACATGAATGCAAACCACTCTCAATTACATTTAATAAATGCATATTAATCTAAACGGTAATAGTTCGCAATAGTATTATGGGCAATATTTGCTGTAATTTTAGCCATAGCCACATTGAAATAAATGCAGCTGCCATTTTCCCTTTATGTTTTACTAGGTTAGCTGCAACTTTGAACAGTGAAAATTTTTATCTTTTTTGTTCGTTGTGGCGATGATTATTTATGTACCACTCATCACCCAATGCCTGCAATATGTTCATTAACGCAAACAATTTTATATCCGCCGAGATAAGCCAGCATGTCGTTCATAAAGTGAGTGTGTGACATTGATGAAAATTAAGTAAAAAGCATTATTATTTTTACTTTATTGTACTATTTTGATCCTTCTATATTTACTCGCCGTATTCCTAATTGAAATGGACACGTCGTAACGTCCGAACATAAAAAAATATATAAGGAACAACGATGAGATATTTACTCTTATTAAGCAGTATATTGTTCATCAGCGCATGCAGCGATGATAACGACGACAACAACGTAGAAATTATAACTCCCCCTCCTGTTCAGGAATTTAGCCCCAGTAAAACGTATTCCGTGACGCTGAGCGGTAAACAAGAAGTTCCTATGAATGCCTCTACGCAGACAGCAACAGCAACCGTAGAGCTAGACGAAAGCTTAATGCAGTTCCGCGCAACTCTTGATGCGAGTGCAGTCGAAGGGTTTAGTGCTGCTCATATTCATGACGGTGATTTAGGTGCTAATGGCGACGTTGCATTCACTTTTGAATCCACAAGTGAGGGCATGTACGAGGTTGCTATTACTGACCTCGACGAAGCTTTAATAGCCGATTTAATGGATGGTGATTGGTATATCAATGTTCACACCGAAGAATTTGCAAATGGCGAGTTACGCGCCCAAATCGTTCCTGATACAACAAGTATCATTACTTTCGCCTTAAACGGCAGCCAACAAGTACCTATGAATGACACTGATGCCATGGGGTACGGATACGCCTCGTACGACAGTGCGAGCACAGAGTTACGCTTGCGAGCAGTCACCATGGGTGTAGACGACGCCACAGCAGCTCATATTCACACTGGTAAGTTAGGCTCTAATGGTGATGTGTTTGTCACATTAGAACAAGACGATGAAGTGATGACTGATTGGGTTGTACCAGAAGGTACCACTATCGACAGTGACACGTTAGCAGTCCTGCTTGATGGTGGGCATTATGTCAATGTACACACACCTGAATTTGCAGGCGGTGAAATTCGTGGTCAAATACTAACAGATAACTATGCTGTTGCTACCTTTGATTTAAGCGGCTCTCAAGAAGTCCCAATGGTGACCACCACAGCAGAAGGTGATGGCTATGCCCTCGTCGACACCACTGACTACAGTGTGGAACTCACGGTGGTAACTTCTGGTTTAGATGACGCAAGCGCAGCGCACATTCACACCGGTCGAATTGGTGAAAATGGCGATGTGTTAGTCGCGTTAGAACAATCAATGGATGATCCAAATGTATGGAGGACACCCAGCAACACCATGATCAACGCTGATATTTTTACCGTACTAGCATCAGGCGGCCATTATGTGAATGTTCACACACCAACAAACACAGGTGGCGAATTGCGTGGTCAAATTCTTACTAGTAACTATGCATTTACCAGCTTTAAATTAAATGGTGCTCAAGAAGTACCAGCGGTTGACAGCGATGCCAGCGGCGAAGCGTATGCACTCATCAACATGAATGATTATAATCTAGAGCTGCGTGTTAACACGACCGGTGTTGATGACGCGACTGGTGCTCACATTCACACAGGCCGAATTGGAACAAACGGCGAAGTACTTGTTGCACTTGAACAATCACCAACCGATTCAAGTAAATGGATGACACCTGAAAACACCCAGATTAATGCTGATATATTCGCAGTGCTTGCGTCTGGTGGTCACTATGTCAATGTTCATACACCAGCAAATGCAAGTGGCGAAATTAGAGGACAAATCCTAACCGATAATTACCAACTTGTGACCTTTCCTTTAAGCGGTATGCAAGAAGTGCCCGCTGTTGATACTACAGCATCGGGCAGCGGTTATGCTCTTGTCAATATGGATAACTATCACCTTGAGTTAAGAGCACTCACCCAAGGCGTGAGCGATGCTACAGCAGCCCATATTCATACAGGCCGTATTGGCATGAATGGTGAGGTGCTTGCAGCACTGGCGCAATCTGCAGATAACGTTAACCTGTGGGAAACACCTGAAAACACCATGATTAATGCAGATATATTCGCAATTCTCGCGTCGGGCGGTCATTACGTTAATATTCATACCCCAGCACACCCAAACGGTGAACTACGTGGTCAAATTTTAACGGATAACTATGTATTTGTTACCTTCCCATTAAGTGGAGCCCAAGAAGTCCCAGCGGTCACGACTGACGCATTTGGTGATGGCTATGCATTAGTCAATACCACTGATTACAGCGTAGAACTGCAAGTTTTAACCTCCGGTGTGAGCGATGCCTCAGCCGCGCATATTCATACAGGGGTTTCAGGTGAAAATGGCCCTGTTCTTGTTGCCCTAGAGCAAGATGAAAGCGATATGAACCGTTGGATGACCAGCACTGGCACGATGATAAATGCTGATATTTTCTCAGTACTCGCCATGGATGGACACTATGTAAATGTGCATACTCCCGCAAACCCAAGCGGTGAGTTAAGAGGTCAAATTCAATAAAGCTTTACCTTTACATTCCTTACTATTAAGGCCAAGCAGAACTTGGCCTTTATTTTAGAAAGTGCTAAGGAATTTAGAGAAAGGATTCTAATCAGAGAAGAGTCACTTCAGAGTGCTAGGCTTTGGATTCAAATTAAAGCTTCTACTTTTGGAACAATTCTTTTATTAACTCACCTGAGTTTATATCAAAAATATATGATTTAGAAATTCCGCAGTGATCAATATCTAGTTTAGACTTGGAGATAATATCACCTTTTAAAATAACTGCGTTTTTCATTAAGAAACTTACAACGATCTCATTTTCAGTACTTTCAACATACGCCTCAAAACAATTAATATCCTTTGCGTTCGTGGCAAACTTTGAATAAGCAGTTGTAATAGCTTTAGCACTCTTAATATCTATTGTCGTAGCAACTATATTCTCCTGCATCCCATGTAATAATGGAGAAGAAATGGCCAGCAGAACATATAATAAAAATCTAATAATCATCAAAATTTCTTCACTCTTATTTTTCCTGAAGGACTACCCAGCACTCTCGTATACTCTTCACCTCGGGTCTTGCGATATTTCTCTATAGCCGCAGCAAAAGCCCTACCTGTTTTTCTATCTTCGCTTGAAAACCTGTCGCTATCGAATTCGTCACTCCGCCTTGTAGTCCTTACAACTTTTCCATCGCTTTCTTTTGAATAATCTCCATGAGAATGGTAGTAACCAACCAATGTTTTAGCGTTTCCTTCAAAACCGACTCCTGTCTCATCACCTTTCACTGGATCACTTGCAACATATTTTACGATTTCTTTACCATCTTTGTCTTTTGAAACTACTCTATTTATCGTGCCACCATACTCTAGATTATCTTATGTAGATTTATCATTAATATGTTCGACCACATCCTTTCCTGCTTATTCAGGTGTATCAAATGGATCTCTCGGCTTGTGACCATCAGGGTCTATATACCTATAAGGGTTATTATATGCGTAATTAAATCTATTTAACCCTTGAACACTACCTCTAGAGAAGTTCTCAAGAGAACCAACCGGATCATTCGAATAAAAACGCCCGATAACTGAGCATAGTATCGTGCCTGCATATAAATTAGCTCAATACTGTCTAAGCATTACTCACTATCGGACATTATCTCAACTAATCTGGCAATAACAGCCTTTGGCATCAGAGTTAATAAAACGACTATTAAATCCTGCGCGTAAGTTTGCAATTACTAGCTCCACAAAGCCGTTTTGGCTTGAGCATGCTAAACCTTTTGATAATGGGCCGGCGTAAACAAGCTGTTGCTCTTTTGATACTAGGATAGCTGCAGGTTGTGCTGGTAAGAGTCTGGCAAGGGCTGGGGTAGGCGTTAAATTAACAACATGAATGCCATTATTTAGAGCATATTCTGACAAGCTCTGAATATGAGGCTGTGAACGGGTTGAACATACACAGCTGTTCTCATCAACAATATAGAGTGTATCGGCATGGGTTAACTCGATACCCTTTGATTTTATACCCATCGTAGCGTGAAAAGATTGCAACCAATCAGTTTGAGCCATTTTGTTATCAGGATCAAAAACCTGTGTTTGTTGCTGATAAGCAAGGTACAAAGCGAATACCACCGCGAATACCCACCCTATCGCTGCAATTACAACCCCTAACTTGGCATTATTTAAATTTGGCAATACCTTGCTCCAATACATCGATACTCACGTCAATTAACTGTACGCGCTCAGTTAATTTTTCAATCATTTCATTGTCATTGGCTTGGTTTTCAATCAATGTTTGAGAGTTTTGTGCAATTGCACGCGTGTTTGCCGCTTGGCTTTGTACTACATGAGCAACTGATTCTGAGCTCGTAGCAGCTAAGCTTACTTGCTCTGTCATAACACTAATCTGTTGTTTCATTTGCGAACTAATTGCGGTCAATTGTTCTATAAGTGCAACACTGCCTTGCATTGAATCCGTAGAAGAGGCACTGTTTTGCAACAGGCTTTCTAGAGTTTGAGTTATTTTATCTGTGGTATTTTTACTCCGTGTGGCAAGATTTCTGACTTCATCTGCAACAACGGCAAAGCCTCTTCCTTGTTCACCTGCCCGCGCAGCTTCAATTGCGGCATTAAGTGCCAGTAAATTTGTCTGCTCTGCTATTGATGAAATCTCATTTAATAAGTCAGATATATGGCTACAAGCACTGACTAATTGAGAAATATTTTTATCGGCTTGGTGCAAATTATTTGCGAGCTCAGCAGTTTTACTGTCGGTATTAGCAACTTCATTTAACGCTTCTTTTGCACTTAAATGTAAGTGTTTAAACTGTGTTTGCAGTTCTGTACTTTCATGTTCAACCTGTGAAAACCCCTCTGCTACTCGCTCGCCAGACTCAGCAATATCTAAAGAGAGTCGCTCACGCTTTGTTGCAAGCTCATGCAACTCATCATGTACTTTTACAAGTTGATTAGATTGATCTTTTAATACACTACTTTGGCTTTTAACATCGCCAACAACACGTGAAAGAAACCCTAAGAGTCTATTAAAACCTGCCACAGCTTCACTGTGCCTTTCATCTGCTCTTAAGCCGATGTTAATGCTATTTTCGTTCGCCATGATTTGTTCGGTTGTGTTACTTAACGATAAGCCTGCGCTGCGCTCTCGTTATAATGTTTTGGCTATGTAACCCGCTACAATTGCTTCAACAATAGCGTAGGCTGCGTGGATAAGTACGGTGCTAAAAAACAGCCTGTCTGGGTCGAATACATAAACGCCCGCATCATTTATTTGCAAATAATAAAAGCTCAAATGATGAACAGCTACAAACGCTAAAGCGGTTATAAACACGCGCCACTCAACAAACATGATAAGAACAGCCATCAATATAAAAATTTCAAAATGAACTTCTATGAGACCAAAGCTTTGTTGAATATGTAAAAATGAAAACATCATACAACCCGCAGCCACTATGTGCGCTGTTAATGCGCTGTCGGGGTGTTTGTGTAACATCCATAAAGGCAGTGAAAGCAAGATAAGGCCAGTGAGCACACCAGATAGCAAAGTAGAAAACACAACCCCTAAAATTAATGACTCTAAAAATAATAGGATGAACAAATAGGTAAAAAGGCGACTAACACTGGTCATAACTAAAGCCTTAAAAATTAAACTAATTCACTAAATAAAACGCAGACTCCGTCTTACGAAGAAACCTGCAACATAGTTCACTTAATTAACTGTAAAACAGTTCTAAACTGCGTTGTTCCCGCTTTTTCTAACCATTGAAATAACACGCTTTCAGCACAGGTAACAATTGCACCCACTGCACTCAATTGTTTAATGGCTAATGCTTTATGCTGTTTATTACGCGATGCTATTGCATCTTCAACAACAAACACCTGATAACCGGCCGCGATTAAATCAAGACTTGTTTGTAACACACAGACATGTGATTCAGTCCCAGTCACAACAATTTGCGGTCTTTGATACTCAGCGAGCATATGAATAAACCCAGGCTCTACACAGGCACTAAAATGCATTTTTTCATACATATTCGTGCTACGGATAAAGGACTTTAACTCAGGACTCGTTCTCCCTAGTTTGCTTGGATTTTGTTCAGTAAATATAAATGGTATATCCAATAATGACGCTGTCTTTAATAACTTTGATGTATTTTCAACAACAACGGCAAAGTCAGTAATGACAGGAGCAAGCCCTGCTTGTTCATCAATAACTAATAGAATGGCCTGCTTTTTTTGGCAAATAAACGAATGGCGCATTTCATTCCTTAACGTACTTTAACTAAGGTATTTATAGCACATACACTCATTTTATGTTTCGCGTGCGACTATTTACTAAATTATCTTTTCAGGGGCCTCAATTACATCCATAATTGTGCTATATTTTGTTAAAAGTTTTGCGCAAATAATAATTTAGGGTTAATCAGTCAGTGCCTAAACATTTCCATTTTGTTTTCATTTATCTTTTTTTAGCGCTTATTCCTAACGCGTATGCACAAAACTATGCACTGCAAATGCAACGTATTTCAACAGATGAAGGACTCACACAAGGCAGTGTAACGAAAGTAATTCAAGATGATTTAGGCTTTATTTGGATTGGTACTTACCAAGGCTTAAACCGTTATGATGGCTACCAAATGGCGGCGTTTGCGGGAGAACATATTCTCGATCAGCGCCAGATAAATACGTTAGCCAAAACTCGCGACGGAAGAATATTTGTAAGTACCGAGTTTTCGGGCGCTTTTTTTATCGTTCCTAAAACACTCAAGGTAGAAAAAATTTACGCTGGAAAGCTCGACCCAGAAGACGCGTTTTTCTCACCTATACTCGCTTTAACAGAAGACGATAGTTATTTTTATTTTGCTATTGCTCAGCATGTTTACTCTTACCACAAGCAATCAAAAAAGTTCTTACATGAGTTTTCTATAAACAAAGAAGAGCATATTGTACGAGCCCTCATCATACATGATAACTTTTTGTATATGGGTACATCTAATGGCTTGTTTTCTAAAAACTTAGCCGATGATCATATTTCAAATATTCCATTAACAGAAAAACAAAAAGTCACGAATGACAACAAAAACGTAAAATTATTGCGTGTAGATCCGCAACTAGGGTTACTTGTTGGCACCGTTGAGGGCATGTATGCCATCCCCTTTGATAACAAACGTTTGTTCGCATTTGGTAGCGTTAAGTTATTAATTCCTGAGTTAAATATTTGGGACTACTCGGCAAGCTCTTTTGGTGAGTATATAGTTACAGAAAAAGGGTTATATGAATTCAACCGTCAAACTCTGTCAGTTGAATATATTCTTCGCTTCGATCAAAGTAAATTCAACATGACCGACAACACCATCCCTGACATGATGGTTGATAAAACAGGGTTACTCTGGCTAGCATCTCGCTCACAAGGGGTATTCACATGGTCCACCCTAGCGAGACGGTTTAAGCATATAGAGTTAAAAAACGACACCAATAACTTTAACAATAATGTATGGTCTGTTGTACAAGATAAAGACCACACCATTTGGATCGGGACCGATAATGGTCTAATGAAATACAACCAACTAACCAAACGAGCTCAAGCATATTTAACAAGTGCCGACGAAAAAGCATTCCACGGCGAATATGGTATTTTTGGCGTTGCAGAAGCAGATATCGAAGATACAAAACGTTATTTGTGGGTTATGAGATACATGGGGTTAGTCCTTTTCGATAAGCTCACAGGCAAGCTGGTTCCATTAAAAGGTGATGAAGAAACAGTACGTATTTTAACAACTTATACAAGTTGGGGGTTTCACGTGATTGGACCCGATCAGTTCGCATTTATTACCGATAATGATTTTTATAGATACGATGGTAAAACGGGTGAACTACGCGTTATAGAAGGCCTAAAAGAACAAGTTGAAATTATCAACGCAAATGGTTTTCTAAAGCCATTACCAACCCACCCTAATGAGTACTTATTGAGTATGTCGGGCAAGCTTTATCGCTATAACGAAGAAACACAAAAGCTGACATTACTATACCAAGTCGAAAACTATAACCCATCGGCCTTCTTTGTTACCACTGATTGGATTATTGATTACAACAACACACTGTGGCTAGCTTCTTCAGATGAAGGGCTGATAGGTCTTGATGCCGAAAACTATGAAGTAAAATACCGCATAAATACGCAATCAGGTTTAAAAGCTAAATCAATTTTTGGCTTGCAAATTGATCGCTTTGGCTTTTTATGGATGAGCTCTCAAAATGGCTTATACCGTTTAGACTTAAGTTCGTTAGAACTCGACCGCTACTTTATTCGTGATGGCCTTGCCGTTAATGAATTTAATTACGATGCTGATGCAACATTACATAATGGCCAGTTGGCTTTTGGATCTACGCGCGGTGTACTGCTTGTGTCTCCTGAAGATTTCTTATCGTCACCTGTAGAGCCTGGTAATGTAAAAACAGAAATTACTAATGTGTCTTTGCTTTCTCGAGAATTAAATTATCATCCCTATAAATACGTCGATGATCCGCTACAATTGACCGCTGATGATATGGGATTAGAGGTCAATTTTTCTAACTTTGACACTATAAATAAAGACAAAACGGTGTACAAAGTTACGCTTGAAGGCCCTACATCACTTCATTACGACAGACTAACAACAAACAAAGTGTTTTTCACAAAATTACCTCCTGGCGATTATACGTTATCTGTTTCTTCAGTGTCTGACCTTAATAATATTATTTCTGAAAGTAGACAATTACGCTTTAAAGTTGCCTATGCAACGTGGTCATCCCCCCTTGCTTATACCTGTTATACAATGATAACACTGGCCATTTTGTTTTTTATTTTCTGGCAATATCAAGCCCGTCAAAAAGCGATTCGTAAAGCGCACGATGAAGTATTAAAGTCTCAACAACAAACTGAATTAGCTTTAAGCAGTAATAAAAGTGGCGTATGGGAGGCTAACTTAGCCGAGCAAACCTTTTTTAATAGCCGCTGTGCAGTGGAGCTTGGCTACAGTGAATTTAAAGACAGTCTGCCCATTGCAGATTTCATACAACTTATTCACCCTCTTGACCGCCGATTAGTTATCAGCCAATGGGAATCATTTTCTAAACAATTAAATAATGAACAATGGAATGTAACATACCGATTAAAGCACAAAAATGGAGAGTGGCTTTGGTACCAAGATGTTGGCCGTGTTGTTGAAACAGATGATGATAATAAGCCGTTAAAAATTTCAGGTATTTACACCAATATCACAGAGCAAAGAGCCAATGCACAACAAGCAGCTGTGCTAGGTGAGGCCTTTAGTCAAATTAACGATTGGTTACTTATTTTAGATAGCCAACTTAAACCGTTTTCAGCAAATACGAGCTTTAGCGAAGCCTTTTCAACACCTAAAAATATTACCGAGTTAACAGTTAAAGACTTTATCGGTGCGATTGGCAAATCTCATTATCTCGAATACTTAAATGTACTAAAAACACTTAAACCTAAACAAAACTGGAAAACAGAAGCCTATATTCGCACACTAAAAAGCCCTGCTCATCCAGTGCACATCAGTGTCACTGCGGTGGCCAAAGACAGCCAAAGCATTAACTATTATGTTATTGTTATTTCAGATTTAACAGAGCAAAAACGAGCTGAAGATGAACTTCGCTACTTAGCAAATTACGATCCTTTAACAGGGCTTCCTAATCGCACATTAATGCACTCTAAAATTAATAGTTGTATCAATAGCTCTAAAAAACGTAACAAATTAGCAGCACTGTTGTTTATCGACCTTGATAAGTTTAAACCGGTTAATGATTCATTTGGTCACGCTGTGGGTGACCAATTACTGTGTAATATTACTCAACGCGTAAGCTTAATTTTGCCTGAAAACGCTGTTATTGGCCGCCAAAGTGGTGACGAATTCTTAGTGTTGGTCAAAGATCTACATTCTCCTCAAAGTCTGAGTGAACTGGTTAAAAAGCTAACCGAAGAGCTCGCGAGCAAAGTAATTATCGATGACTTTTCTATTAATATTTCAGCCAGTATCGGGGTTGCACTCTACCCATTTGATGCCAAAACGGCTGACGACTTAATTCGTAATTCTGATATAGCAATGATGCATGCGAAACAATCTGGCAGAAATAACTTTAAGTACTTTACCGAGCAAATGAATAATCAGCTGACAAAAAAACTGTTGCTCGAAAACGCGTTAAAAGATGCCTTTAAAGATGATGAGTTATTTAATAATTATCAGCCTATCGTTAATGCGAAAACGAAAGAAATACATGGGGCTGAATTATTAATGCGATGGAGAAACGAGCAAGGGTTTGTTTCGCCTGCTGAATTTATTCCCATTGCAGAAGAAATTGGTTTAATAGAATTATTAACTGAACAAGCACTCGATCGCGCTCTGACTGAGTTATTGCCACTGCTTCGCGCAAACCCGCACTTTTACTTGTCGTTGAACTTGTCGCCAATGCACATTTTAAAGTCTAACTTAACTGAGCGATTACTCATGATTCTGAGCAATCATTTAATTAAACCTGTTCAGTTACGACTTGAAATAACAGAAAGCACACTACTCGAAGATAAAGAAAAAGCATCAAAACAATTAAAAATGCTAAAAAATGCCGGGTTTAAACTTCTTTTAGATGATTTTGGTACGGGTTACTCATCACTGACTTACTTAAGCCAGTTCCCTATTGATGTGATTAAGATAGATCAGAGCTTCGTACGCAACATTGGCTTAGATAAAAGCAACGAATCAATCATTCGTACTATTCATGCACTCTCATCAAACCTTGGCTTATATTGTATTGCTGAAGGGGTGGAAACTCTCGACCAAATAAACTTTTTAAGAAATATGGGCTGTAATGACCTGCAAGGTTATTATTTTGCTAAACCCATGTTAGCCGATGAACTGATTGCACAGCAGACTATTCAAAGTATTGTCGAACGCCTAAACAAACTGTAATACCCAATTTGCTTGATTAAATGAGCTCTTTAGAGCTGAAAAAACCGCGTTGATAACAAGGCAAAAATTTAGTTATTTAGTTGTTCTAAATCAGAAATTTTTAACGCAGGTAGCGACTGGTTTAATCACTCAAAATGATTAAGTATTTTTGCGGAATGGTATATCATGGTGGCATTCATGGCTTTCAATTTGTAGCACGCTTTTTGCGACTTTAAAACGAGACAGTAATAGCTTTTCGACCTTTAAGCGGCAAGCTTCATCATGTTTTTCAACAGTGCAATGTTGCTTTAAAACCACGTGAGCCCCTACAACTAACTCTTTGTCTTGGCGAACCACGGTCACATTATGAACATTTTCAACATGTTCAACTGACGCAATACTTTGCTCTATTTCATTTACGTCTGGGAGCTTTCCGCTGTTTTCAAATAGACCTTTTAAACACCGACTAATAACTTTGACACCCGTGAATAATACAAACATGGCAATCAACATGCTCGAAATAATGTCGACCTCTGCCCACCCTGTTAAATAAATCAGAATACCCGCAAAGAACGTAGAAACGGTTGAAATCAAATCAAAAAATGAATGCAAAAATACTGCATACACATTAATACTGGCTTTTCGGCCTTTATACAGTACCCATGCTGCTGCACCATGAAACAGAAAGCCTATCGCCGATATTACAGACATTAGGTAACTATTGATGTGTAACTCATGGCCATCACTGTGATGAAAGTATCGCTCTCCACCTTCGTATAGAATCACCAAACTGATACTTAAATATAAAATACCATTGATCAACCCACCTGTTAGTTCAGCTCGTTGATAGCCATCATTAAAGTTTTTTGCAAAATAAATTGCCATGCTTGAAGCTATCAAAGCTATAAATAATGAACTGTTATGAACAAACAGATGCCCAGCATCAGCAAGAACAGCAAGCGAATTTGAATAATAGGCGCCAATGATCTGAATAACCATAAACGAGCAGGTTATGGCTAGCGCGATCAATAAACGGCGTCTTGATGCTTGGTGTGTTGTAATATCTGTCATGAAGAAGAGAGTAACCTATTCGCTGGATAAAAAGTAATGATATACAGTCTCAATTGTAATACGTGACGCCTTTAAACGCACTAAAAACTTAATTCATCCTACCTATTAAACTAATTTATGGCTTTCAGAGGACCTCAAAGGAAAATTTTATATCAATTATTTGTTAAAATATGTAAACTTATGCTGTTCGTTTATATAGGGTAAAGTGTACGATGGGTTCAAGTGAGCAAACATGGCAAACGTTATCGGCTCTGCCGCTTGCAATAATCATGTTTAATGAAGAGCAGAATCGCTTTTATTTTAATTCACTTGCACAATCGTTATTCTCAGTTGAAGAATACGCTAATTTACACGATTTAAATGTCGATCACTTAAGCCTAAGCGATACACACTCGAGCCGTCTGTTATCCTACGATGATTTTTTACCTTGCGCACAAAAAAGCAAACCACTGAGTATTACGCTGGCAAACAGTAAAAACAATACGCTTAAGTTACTTGATTTCAAATTTGCCTCACTCAGTCAGTCTTTATTTATTACTATTTGTGAACCTCGGACATTTAAAAGCCACGATCAAAGGCAAGACTTTGATGAGCTAATTTCACAAATTTCCACAGAACTTATCGATATTCAAAACGAAAGTATGGATAAGCAAATAGGAAAAGCGCTAAAAACCATTGGCTTAAATTGCCAAGCTGATCGCACCTATATATTTGAGTTTAGTGATGATGGCTTATCAATGAGTAACACTTACGAGTGGGTAAATACGGACATTGTTCCTTTTAAGGAGCACTTGCAAAATATTCCACGCGACTCCCTGCCTTACTTTTTTCAGCAAATGCAAACTCGTCATGTATTTAATGCATCTAATACCGCTGAGCTGCCCGATGAAGCTGCGGCCGAAAAAGCCGAGTTTACCAATGAAGGCATTCAATCAGTATTATGTATTGGCTTAGTAAGTGAGCAAACACTGTTTGGCTTTATAGGCTGTGATTGCGTAAAACAAGCACGCCAGTGGTCGCAAACAGACTTATTGCGGATCAAATTAGTGGGCGACATGATCGCCAACGCGTTAAAAAGCTGGCAATACAAACATAAACTTGAGCACACTCAGCAATTGCTGATTGCCGCGAATAAAGAGCTACATCAACAAGCTCACATTGATAGCTTAACAAACATCGCAAACCGCCGACAGCTCGACCTTGTACTCCAGCAAGAGCTCAATCGTTGTGCTCGAAGCGATTTACCACTGAGTTTGATCCTTTGTGATATTGATGCGTTTAAGCTTTATAACGACTCACTTGGTCATCAACAAGGTGATTTAGCATTAAAAGACGTTGCAAGTATTTTAGCAAAACAGTGCCAACGTGAAGGTGATTTAGCCGCACGGTACGGGGGTGAAGAATTTGCCATCGTTTTATCTGCAACCAATAGCCAGCATGCCCTGACATTTTGCCAAAAACTGCAAAAAGCAATAAAGAAGGCCGCTATTGCACACCCAAGCTCGAACATAGATCCTTTGTTAACCATGAGTTTTGGCATTTATACATGCACACCCAATAAACAGACAACAGCAGATTCCGTGCTCGATATAACCGATAAAGCATTGTACAAAGCCAAGCAAAATGGCCGAAATAGAATCGAAATGGGCTAAGAGTAACCCGCTTCGATTAATATTCTATATCGTATAATTCAGTTGATTAGATAAGCGCACTTTAAACTGTGCTGAAATTCTCAACTACCTTACAAATTACACTCTAAACTGACTAACCAAACCTTTTAGATGCTGAGCTCGCGATAACAAACTTTGTGTGCCTAGTTGTTGCTGTTGAGCGTTATTATGAATCTCAGTTGCACTCCCTGAAATTTCATGAGCAGATTGGTTTATATGCTCAACAACTGTGCCTTGTTCTTCTGTTGCTGCGGCAACTTGATGGTTGCCTTGACTAATCATTTCAAATTTATGTTGAATAGCTTGCAAAGATGACAACGCAACCTGAGTCAACTCTGTTACTTTTTGACTACTCAACGTACCTTGGGCTATCGCCTCTTGCGATTGTAGCGAAGAGCTTTGCAATCGAGACACTTGCTCACGAATTTCAGATGTTGAGTTTTGTGTGCGCTGTGCAAGTGAACGAACTTCATCTGCAACGACAGCAAACCCTCTACCCTGCTCTCCCGCTCTTGCAGCTTCAATAGCAGCATTCAATGCCAGCAAGTTAGTTTGCTCAGAAATTGCATTAATTACTTCTACTACCGAGTTAATTTCAGCTGCTTGAGCTGCGAACTCACCGATACTTTTATCGACATCCATTAAAATATTATTCAGTTCTGTCATGGTCTTAGCTGTGGTTGCCATACTTTGAGTGGTCTCAGCCGTTTCTTTAACCGCTTCTTCTGTATCGCTTGCAGTCCGATGAGCAATATCAGAGACCTCATTGATAGTTTGCCCCATTTCAGTGATAGCCGTTGCGACTTGATCGGTTTGCGCTTTTTGATCATCGGTAGCTGCAAACGTTTTATCTGCTGAAACGGCTAGATCATCAATCCCTTTACGCATCGCTTCTTCCGTTATGCTAATTTCATCAACTAGCTCAGCCACTTTTCCTATGATTGCATTAAAACCTTTAGCAAGGTGTCCCAATTCATTATCAACGCTGTCGTCTAGGCGCTTATGTAAGTCACCACCTTGACCAGACATTTCGAGCAGTTCGTCACCCACACCACGAATTTTTGCGCTCAACCAATTAGCAAAGTACAGAGTTAGTACGAGGAAAATTGCGGCAAGGACAATACTAACAATGATTGACATGATAACCACTGCATTTATAGCCGATGAAATTTCGTCTTTTGGCTGTATCGCAACCAACGTTAGACCCATGCCTGAAATGGGCATCAATCCGGCGTAAACATCATTGCCATCAAGTTTAATTTGCGAAAGTGTAAAGCTATTTTTGTTAGCATTCGTAATATTTTTAAATGAACTCAATTCATTAATATTTGATACTTGTTTACCAATGTAAGAATTATTCTCATGCGCAATAACACGGTTACTATCATCTATCAAAAATAAATAACCATGTTCACCTATTTTGCGTGACGTCACAATGCTCGATATGTCTGAAATGTCATACCCAAGGCCTGCAACCCCCACTTTTTCACCATTAATTTGCACTAAAGTATTTACATAAAGTGTAAGTTGCCCTCCTTCTTCACTAACATCTAATGCAAGTGCCTGACGTTCATTAGAGCTTAGGAAATCGAAAAACCAGTTATCGCGTGGTTCGTTTGCCGAAACAGCTTTAAAAAAACCTGCCTGAGTGTAATAACTTAAGGTATTGCGACTAACCCAAAAGACAGAAGAGGCGCCACTTTTAACTTTTAAATCAGCAAAATAATCCATAACACGATGATGGATATTTGAATTTTTTTCTCCCTCACTCATCCACTGATGTAACATCAAGTTTTCGGCAAATGACTGAGATACTGAAATAGGGTAGCGCATTTGTGCATCAATTTGCGCTGCAACTTTACCCACCGCATCAGGTAACAATTGGGTTTCTGTTTGCTGATAATACAGTTTTGAAAATTGGCTTGTATTTATCAATGCACTTATCGTTGTAACAATAAGCAAAGTACAGAAAACAAAGCTTATAAAAATGGTGCGAAGTGACAAGTTACGCATGTGAGTAGACCTCAGACTTTATATGTAAATTAAATAGTTAAGATCATCCTTGCGTCTTAGGGGTGATTTTAGGCAATAACCCTTTGTTAAGCAATTACTATTTATATTTTTACAATTGTTATTACGTAAATTATCTTCAGTAAACTAATAACCTATTTTCTTATTAAGCAAGGGCTATCATTTGCTCTCGGTACACTTTAGGCGACACACCATACCAGCGGTTAAAAGCATGATGAAATGCACTTAGCTCAGAATAACCACATAAAAAAGCTATTTCAGTCAGTGATAAATCCGTTTCTGTCAGTAAAGACACACTTTTTTGCTTTCTGAGTAACGCCAATTCTTTGCTAAAATTAGTGCCTTCCTTAGCTAGCCGACGTTGTAATGTTTTTTCACTCATATTCAATGCTTTAGCGAGCACAGCACAACTAAACTGACCTTGAATTAAATGCTCTTCCAACAGAATACGCAAAATCTGAGTTACTGTACTTTGTGATGCTAACTTTATATTACTCGATAAAAGTACCTGGCTTTGTACTTGCTCGCTAAAAAACAAACTATGTGTTTTCGCAGCGTATTCAATCGGGCAATTAAAGTGTTCGTCAATTTCAGCGTTAGGCTCTTTACGCTGTAAACAAATACGTGTTGGACACCAGTCTTTACCCTTCACTGTACGGGCTATTTTTAAACAAAAAGCCATGGGGGCTTCGTAACTTAATAATGACATATCACGCTCGCCGTCACTAAAGTTAAAGCGCAGCTCATACTCATCACCATGATCAATTAACGACACATTATGAGTATCTCCCATCAGTTTTTGATAACGCAATATAAGTCTAAACGCACTGAGTAACTGTGTTGATTGAATAATAGCCATTCCCACAACAGGGATAGCGCGTACGTTCATATTGCTACCGACATATACGCCTAAGTGTGTGTTTGGCAACATGGCTTGCGCTTGCTTCCAAAGCAAACTGACATGAGCTTGCGGATACCGAGCACTTTGACTGCTCAGATCAGTGAGTCGAATATTCGCGTTTTCAAATAACTCGTTAATCGGTAAGCCTTGCCATTTAAAAGACTCGGCCATAGCCCGTAACCACCAGCTTGAAAGAGTACGCACACACTGTCCTCAAAAAACAATTCAATGACCCATATTATCAAGTAATTTAAAAAATAAAAGCCTATTGTTAACCTTTAATTAACAACGGAGAAAGTATTATGGGCACTGTAGCCAGTAAACGTGAATTCACAAGCTTCAAAGAGTTTTACCCCTATTATCTTCAAGAGCATAAAAATAAAGTCTGCCGACGCTTACACTTCGTTGGTAGCTGGTTAGTGTTAGCTATTTTGTTCGCTGCTTTATACCAACAGCACTATAGTTGGTTGCTGTTATGCCCTGTTGTTGGATATGGGTTTGCTTGGATTGGTCATTTCTTTTTTGAAAAAAACCGCCCAGCCACTTTTACCCATCCTTTTTATAGCTTTATTGGTGACTGGGTTATGTTTAAAGACATTATCGTTCGTAAAGTGCCATTTTAGGAAATCATCATGACCATGAAACATTCAGTCTCAGAACAAGAATGGCATGCACGTGTAGAACTTGCAGCTGCCTACCGCCTCGTTGCTTTATATGGTTGGGATGACCTAATTTTTACGCATATATCAATGCGCGTACCAGGTACTGAAAACGAGTTTTTAATAAACCCCTATGGCATGATGTTTCACGAAATCACAGCATCAAGCTTAATAAAAGTTGATCAACAATGTAATAAGCTGCACGACAGTGAATACCCCGTCAACCCTGCGGGCTTTAATATTCACAGTTGTATACATATGGCACGTGAAGATGCTCATTGCGTTATTCACACTCACTCATTAAATGGCACAGCAGTGTCTGCAAATAAAGACGGCTTACTGCCCATATCACAGCAAGCTGTGGTTGTTCACTCAGGTCTCAGTTATCACGATTATGAAGGAATAGCACTTAATCCCGCGGAGCAAAGTCGCTTGGTCAATGATTTAGGTAACAATCACTTTTTAATGTTGCGTAATCACGGCTTGTTAACCGTGGGCAGCACCGTTGCCGACGCCTTTTTGTTTATGTATATATTTGAAGCGGCCTGCGCTGTTCAAACCCGTACGACCCAAAATACAGAACACTTAGTACAGGTTCCTAAAGCCATTGTTGATGGCATAAAAGGACAAACAGAAATCGCAACTAAAGGACTTGGCGGTGCAATTGCTTGGCCTGCTCTGCTGCGCTTATTAGATTCTAAAAGTCCAGGCTACGACCAATAAGGGCATACCATGCAAATAGATATTTTGACTAAAGTAGTGCTGCCATTAGCACTGTTTATCATTATGTTTGGTATGGGCTTAGGACTCAAAAAGAAGGATTTTGGGGCTTTATTCTTAAGCCCCAAAGCACTGATTTTAGGCCTAACATGCCAAATGTTATTACTCCCTATGGTGGCTTTTTTACTTGCCATGGGTTTAAAGCTTCCTTCTGAACTTGCGATTGGCTTAATTTTAGTCGCATGTTGTCCAGGCGGCGTAACATCTAATTTATATACTTATCTATTTAAAGGTGACCTGGCCCTATCGATTAGTTTAACCACTTTAGCAACCTTTATATCCCCCTTTACTTTGCCGTTTATTGTACACTTTGCTATGTCATCATTTAGTGTGCCGGGGAATGAATTCACGTTACCAATAGTAAAAACGATTATACAAATGCTGGCTATTACCTTATTGCCTGTCACTATTGGTATGCTATTCAACAACCTTAAACCCCACCTTAGCAGTAAAATTGAACCATTAATTCGCCGACTTTCGAGCGTATTTTTAGTCATTATTGTCGTGGCAATTATTCATAAAAATGCTGATCTAATGTTTAGTTTTTTTGCCACCAGCGGCCTTGCTACACTTACCTTAAACCTAACCACACTGATGCTAGGGCTGTTCTTTGCCAAAATATCCGGATTATCGCAGCCACAGCAAATGAGTATTGCAATCGAAGTTGGATTGCAAAATGGAACGCTTGCTATTTTAATTGCTAGCACCCTCATAAATAATCCCACGATGGCCATACCCGGTGCGACATACAGCTTATTTATGTTTCTAACAGGGTATATTTTTTGTTACCTATTTAGCGCCCATAGCAATAAACAAGCACGGCTCATAAAAAACGTTTAATACTCCCTCAACAGCCAGCCACTCACAACTGAGTGTGGGTGCTGGCTGTTCATTTAACAAATTTATGGCGCGACATGCTTCCCAGTGATAATGTAGTTATTGGAAAAAAATAACATTAACAGTCTCTAAGGAAAGTACATGGATCCCCTATCGCAAATTTTCGATTTACTATTGAATGTCGAAGTTTTTATTCTAATTTTCATTTTAGTGCTCTTGAAAAGTAGCGTTAAATTCGTGCCTCAAAACCGTGCTTGGTTAATAGAACGGTTTGGTAAATACCAATCAACAAAAGAAGCCGGCCTTAACTTTATTGTGCCATTTATTGACCGCATAGCCGCTGATCGTAGTTTAAAAGAACAAGCACAAGATGTGCCTTCACAGTCAGCTATCACGAAGGATAATATTTCATTGATTGTCGATGGCGTATTGTATTTCCGAGTGTTAGACCCCTACAAAGCAACCTATGGCGTAGATGATTATGTGTTCGCAGTAACTCAGCTTTCACAAACAACAATGCGTTCTGAGCTTGGTAAAATGGAGCTTGATAAAACATTTGAAGAGCGCGACCTATTAAACACCAATATCGTATCAGCCATTAACCAAGCTGCGGAGCCTTGGGGTATTCAGGTTTTACGCTACGAAATTAAAGATATTGTTCCTCCTCAATCCGTTATGGAAGCAATGGAAGCTCAAATGAAAGCTGAACGTGTAAAACGTGCACAAATATTAGAGTCTGAAGGTGATAGACAAGCAAATATCAACGTTGCAGAAGGTAAAAAACAAGCGCAAGTTCTCGCCGCAGAAGCCGATAAAGCAGAGCAAATATTACGAGCCGAAGGTGAAGCAAAAGCCATTATTGCAGTAGCAGAAGCCCAAGCAGATGCATTGCGCAAGGTTGGTGAAGCAGCCGATACCGAGCAAGGTCAAAAAGCAATTCAGCTTGATCTTGCAACCAAAGCCATTGCGGCAAAAGAAGCTATTGCGCGTGAATCATCAGTGGTATTACTCCCTGATAGCGGCACCGATGCCAGTTCATTAGTAGCACAAGGCATGTCTATTATTAACTCTTTGAACCAAAAACAAAAAAGTTAGGTTTCCCCTATGGCATTTTTAGATACTTATTTAGCCGAAACACTGATGATTTTAGGCGTGCTTGCGCTAATTATTGAAGTTGCAGTGCTTGGAATGAGCACCTATGTGTTACTTTTTTTAGGTTTGTCTTTATTTGCCAGTGGTCTACTGATGAATATTGGCTTGCTTGATAGCAACTACACTACTGCACTGTGGAGCAATATTGTGTTTACCCTTGGTTTTGCCGTGGTGCTTTGGCAACCACTCAAACGTTTGCAAGATAAAACAGACACCAAACCATTGCACAATGACTTTGCCGACATCACCTTTGTTATTAATTCAGATGTTGATGACAGAGGTTTAACGACACATCCATACTCTGGTATCCAATGGCAACTCAAAAGCCATACCCCTATTGCAGCAGGTAGTACTGTTAAAGTAACAGAAAAGCAAGTAGGCGTGCTCTGGGTTGAAGCAATTTAACACTTAGAGCCAAAACTCTATTTTGTTTTGTAATCGTGTTTGCTATGGTTTAGTAAACACGATTACAAGGGAAATGGAATACAATGACACAGAACAAAGCGCTGGTTGTAGAAGGCGGCGCAATGCGTGGTATTTTTGCCACAGGCGTACTAGATGCTTTTTTAAAAGCCTGTTATCAGCCGTTTCAACAGTGTTATGGTGTGTCTGCTGGCGCTACCAATATCGCCGCGTATTTATGCTCACAATATAAACGAAACCATGCCGTAATCACCGATTATTCATGTCGCCCCGAATTTATAAATTTTATCCGTTTTGCTAAAGGCGGCCATCTGTTTGATTTAGATTGGTTGTGGCAGGAAACTATTCGGGATATACGCCTCGATTTAGATACATTCAATAATCAAGCGAGTGAGTTTTACATTGTCGCAACCAATATCAAAACCGGTCACGCAGAGTATTTAAAAGCAAATGCTCAATTAATGGAAGAGCAACTTAAAGCGTCATGCGCTTTACCCATTGCCTATCGGCACTACCCCGTTATTAATGATATTCAACTGACCGACGGCGGCGTTGCAGACTCAATCCCCGTGCAAAAAGCATATGAAATGGGTAATAAAGATATCACGGTCGTTTTATCGCAACCGCTGGGTTATAAAAAGAAACCTGCAAAAGCCCCTTGGCTCGTTAAGCGATTATACAAAGACACGCCTGCCCTTGCTGAAGCAACGTTGCGCCGAGCAAATAACTATAATCAAAGCATTGATTTTATTATGAACCCACCTAATGACTGCAACATAAATATCATTGCCCCACCTCCACAGTTTGCTGTTGGGCGAACAACAAAGTCATTTGCAAAATTATCAGCGGGCTATGACATGGGGGTCGATGCGGGGGCGCAATTTGTTGCTGAGCATTGTTGATAAAATTTTACGATAAACGGAACAAATTTAACGCAGTTTTTTCTTGCTGGGCTACACTTATTTGACGTGTATTCGACAAGGATTGAACATGAAACATGACGCGCCTTTTTATCGTTTTTTCAAATTATTCATCTTATTTAGCAGTGTAATATACTGCTTTCCTAGCAATGCAATTGAGTGGCCTCAAAAAGTGCATACGACTGAGGGCACTTTGATTGTTTATCAGCCGCAACCAGAAAAGTTAATTGGCAATGCGCTTACTGCCCGAGCGGCCATGTCATTTACACAAAACAAAGAGCCCATATTTGGTGTTTTTTGGTTTACCGCAAAAATTGATACCGACAGAGAAAACGATAGCGTCACCGTACGCGATATGAGCGTCATTGATGTGCGTTGGCCAGAATCTAAAGATGCGGGAGAACAAACCTTTACCACCGTCGTAAACCAAGCGATTAAAACCAGTCAATTTAATACCTCGCTGTCGCAACTGACCGCCAGTTTAGAAAACGCAGAAGTTGCAGAGCAAAGCTTAGCGCAATTAAAAACAGACCCTCCGATCATTATTTTTAAAGACAAAATTGCGGTGTTATTAAGCTTTGACGGTGAACCTAAATTTAGTGCTATCAAAGACACACACTATGAACGTGCATTAAATACTGCGATGACCGTTATTAAAGATACAAAGAACAAATCGCTTTACCTAACCGATGGACACTTTTGGTATCAGGCAAAACAAGCAAAAGGCCCTTATAAATATACCCAATCTGTGCCTGCCGATTTAGCAAACATGCTCCCCAAAAACACAAGTACATCACCACTTTCATCCCCCCCTGAGATTGTTGTTGCTACCAAGCCCACTGAGCTTGTAGTAACCGATGGCGAAGCCAAATGGAAGAGCCTAAGCGGTGGAGAATTAATGTACGTGTTTAATACAGAAACTCCGTGGCTAAGAGAAATGCAAACCAATAACATGTATGTATTGCTTTCTGGACGTTGGTTTAGGGCGAAACAACACACTGGCCCTTGGACATTTGTACGAGCAGACGAGCTGCCTCAAAGCTTCGCAAGTATCCCACCAGAATCAGACCTTGGTGGCTTACGTGACTCTGTCGCGGGCACCGAAGAGGCAAATGAAGCGGTGCTTGATGCAAAAGTGCCACAAACAGCAGCGATCAGTCGTAAAGACGCGCGTTTGACCGTGTACTATGATGATAAGCCTAAATTTGAGCGCATTCCAGGAACTAACGTGTCGTACGCCATCAATACCGATGCACAAGTGCTACAAATAAAAGGAAAATATTATGCTGTCGATAACGCAGTATGGTTTAAAGCTGATTCAGCGCAAGGGCCGTGGTTAGTGGCTGACAGCATTCCAAAAAATGAAATCGCCAAAATCCCACCCAGTTCACCCGTTTATAACCTTACCTATGTCGAGATTTATGAATCAACCCCAGACGTTGTGTACACAGGTTACTACCCGGGTTATGTATGGTCTTATCCTTATTACGGCGCGCCTGTTTATGGCACTGGGTGGTATTACCCAGCATATTGGGGAGGTGGTTACTATTACCCTAGGCCGTCAACATGGGGCTTTAATATTGGCTATAATAACTGGACTGGCTGGTCGTTCGGCGTAAGTTGGAGCAATGGTTTTTTAAGCTTAGGAATGAATTGGGATTTAGGTTGGCCCACACATTACCGTCCTTACCATTGCTGTAATGGTTGGTATGGCGGCGGCTACCGAGGCCCCGTAGTCATTAATACTGGTGATATAAACATTGGCAATAGCGTTAATATTGGCAATAAATTAAATAACCTTAACAACAAACGTCCGCTTCATAATATTTATAAACGCAGTCAAATAAAAACACGCTTAGCCTCAAAAACGCAGGTAAAGCGCGATTTAAAAACAGCCATCAGTCAGCGCGATAAAGCGAACAATATATTTGCCGATCGTAATGGGAATGTACTGAAACATGACGACGGAAAGTGGCAACAACGTGTTTCAGATAAGTGGCAAGATGTACCTAGCGATAAACAACAGCAGATTAAAGACCACATACAAAATACTGACCGACAACATGTGCAGAATAAATTGCAAACCATTGATAAGAGTAAAGCTAAACACACTTTACAGCAGCGCCAGCAATCACATACACAGCAAACAAATCGCATGCAACAGCTAAATCAAGCTAACCGTGCTCGCCAACTTGGCATGCAAAGGCAACAAATGCGTCGTAATTTACCTAAACAAATGCCACGACAAATGCCCAACCGAGGTCACTAATAATACCCTCTTTAAAATGAAGCCTGATTTAATATTCGGGCTTCATTATTATTTAAAACTTAATAATTACACTCACAGAGAAATTAGCTGTTATAGACTCAAGTGTTTGTGTGTAACGTTACACACAATGATGTAAATCAACTATTTGCACAAATTCAAGCAAAAGATAACTATAAACTATTGCAAAAACTTGCTTAAATACGTTTCTCTTATTAGCTTTAATATTAAGCCACTATAAAAGTTCATTTTATCATGTTAAATAACTACTCTGTTCGTTCTCGACTCGCTGTGTTAGCGCTGTTACCCGTGTCGATTTTTGTGATCACGTCTATTTTTACCATATCCATGATGCATAGCATGGTAAAAGGTATCGACAGCTTGTATGACGATCGCGTTGTGCCGCTAGAACAAATAAAAACAGTATCGGACAATTACGCCGTAAGTATTGTCGATTTATTTCATAAATACCGAGCAGAACAAATTTCTAAAACAGCATTTCTTCAGTCTGTAAACGAAGCCGAATCCTTAGCAGACAGTAAATGGCAGAGCTACTTAAGCACTAAACTCACCAGCGAAGAGCAACGCTTAGTCAACAATGTTGAAAAGAACTTAGACAATGTTAAATCAGAACTCGATACGCTTCTCACTGCGGTTAAAAATAATCAATTGAAGTCAATTCCAGACGATCAGTTTGTGAAAAGACTCTACGCTGTATTCGATCCCCTTAGCGAGAGTTATCAAGGGTTAATTGAATTACAACTATCAGAGGCTTATAAGTTTAAAAACACGGCAGACAAAAGCTTTGAAAAAGTCAGCATTGCCATGACGGCCTCCGTCATCATTCTCATCATTATTTTGCTAATTGTCGCTTTTATGATTTATCGCTCGATTCATAATCCATTACTTTCATTGAGTGGAACCATTGGCTCAATTTCTAAAAATGCAGATTTAACGCTCAGAGCGAAAACCCATGGTAACGATGAAATAGCCCAAGCAGCCAGCCATTTTAATGCCATGATGGAACGTATTCATACGCTAGTGAATGACGTAACAAGTGCAACACTCACTCTGTCTTCGGCGGCCGAAGAGATGAATTCAATTAGTGACCAAGTCGCCAGTACAGCCACGGAACAAGAGCACCAATCTGCAATGATAGCAACAGCAATTACGCAAATGAGTAGTGCGATTGAGCAAGTAGCAGCTAACGCACTTGCTACTTCAGAAAAAGCCTCACACACCGACAAAACAGCAAAAATGGGGCAGCAATCAGTTCAAGAAAACATTGATTCAATCAATCGTTTGTCACATATCGTTAATGCAAATACGCAGCTAATCAATGAACTTAATACCCAATCGACCGACATAAACCAAGTGGTGATGATGATCCAAGGTGTTGCTGAACAAACAAACTTACTGGCATTAAATGCAGCAATTGAGGCGGCACGTGCTGGCGAATCAGGGCGCGGCTTTGCGGTCGTTGCCGATGAAGTGAGGCAACTTGCGCACAATACACAAAAAGCGACAGCCAGTATCAATGAAATGATTAGTAAACTGCAATCAATGGCACAGCAAGCAGTTACAGCAATGGGCAATGCCGATGAAAGCGCCAAGCAAAGTGTTGAATTTGCTGAACGGTCATCGCAGTTGCTAATTGAAATAACACAAGAAATGGCACAAATCGCCGATATGAACAATCAAGTATCTACTGCAACGGATGAACAAACGACCGTTGCTAATGAACTCAGTTGTAATATTAATGAATTTAGTAGCAGTATTTCACTGGTCAGCGAAAGCTCACAACAAAATGCTCAAGCGAGCCAAGAGCTTGCATCGCTTGCTTCTCGATTACAACAGCAGGTACATGTTTTTAAAGTGTAAACGTAAACACAGTGCACTTAATAGAGAAATACACAGATGAATACCCTAAGACGTGTGTCTTTTATACTATGTGTCATGGTTAGTTTTGCAAATTATGCAGATGAGCAGCTTGTTATAAAACTTGCTCGGCCCGATTACCCTTTAGTTCAAAAAAATGAGTATATTCATGATGTTCTAGAAAAGAGCTTTGCAGTAATGAAAGTAGATGCCACCCTACTTTACAACGTTAAGCCTATGAATGATAAACGAATAGTAGAGCAGTTGACTCATAATAAAGCCGTTACATTAGCGTGGCTATCGCTCCCTGGCGAAATACCTGACTCTTTGGTTAGAACAACTACTCCCTTGTACAAAGGCTTGCATGGAAAGCGTCTGCTAATTATTCGTGAAGGCGATGAAGCGACTTTTCACAAAGTGAATAACCTTGACACTCTAAAACAATTAATCGGATTACAACAACAGAGTTGGTACGATTACACGGTTATGAGAAACAACGGCCTAACTGTTAATGGGGATCTGGACTATTTAGGCATGATCAAGGCGCTAGAAACAGGTTTAGGCGATTACTTCCCACGTTCGGTGTTGGCTATAGAATCTGAACTTGTCAAACTAAAGCAATTTCATTTGATCATTGAACCCTCTCTCATGCTGCAATATCCTAGCAATTACTACTTTTATTTAAGTAAAGAAAACCAACATATCGCGGATTTACTCGAGCAAGGAATGCAAAAACTTCAGCGTTCAGGTGAATTAGAGCGTATTTATTTGCACTATTTTGGCGACGTCGAAAAAAGGCTTAAACTCAAACAACGCCTTACCATTACACTTGAAAAAACGGCACTACAATGATTAAAAAGTTCATTCTCTTGCTTAGCTTTATTGCGGTGTTTATTGCAGGCTTTATGGTGGGTATTTATACCTTACCTATTCTTACGGCAACACCAGCCCCCGCTATCACCACATTACAACAGCATGCTAATCGTGCTTTGTTTAAGGGGGAGTTTAAAACTGATCTAAAAGGCTCTGACAGCCTGCATTATGATGATGGGATGGTGTATTTAAGTAATGACGCAATCTCAATGCAAGGTAAACTTGCCCCTGGGCCTGATTATCAACTGTATTTATCTCACCAATTTATTGATAACGAAAATGACTTCCTTTCCTATAAAGGCACAATGCAACGAATAGCCGAAGTACGCTCATTTAATGGCTTTAAAATACGTGTTCCGCAAGGCGTAAATATAAGCGAATACAACACCGTCATTATTTGGTGCGAAAGCTTTAATGAGTTCATTACCGCAGCGCGCTATCAATAAATAGTATGCAAAACAAAGCCGCCTTTGGAGAGGGCGGCTTTAAAGCGGCAGCTATGGGTGTTGAGCTGCCTAATCAAGAGTCTTTATTTATCCATTTAGGCTGCATTTTCAGTGTGTTGAGCCTCATCACTGTGGCGGATTAAATAATCAAATGCACCTAAACTTGCCGTTGCACCACTGCCCATGGCAATAATGATTTGTTTAAACGGTGTTGTCGTGGCATCACCCGCAGCATACACACCGGGTAAAGAAGTCGCCCCTTTACTGTCGATTTCAATTTCACCAAAGCGAGTCAATGACACATCTGAGTCTTTTAACCACTCAGTGTTTGGTACTAAACCGATTTGAACGAAAATGCCAGCCAGTGCAAGCGACTTTTCATCGCCAGAGACACGATCAATGTAGCTTAAACCTGTTACACGCTTGCCATCGCCAACAACCTCGGTTGTTTGCGCGTTTTTAATGATTGTGATGTTACTTAAGCTTTTCGCTTTACGAATAAGTACCTCATCTGCGCGTAATGTGTCAGCAAATTCAAGCACGGTGACATGCTCAACGATGTTAGCAAGGTCAATAGCTGCTTCAATACCTGAGTTACCCCCCCCGATCACTGCGACTGCTTTGCCTTTAAATAACGGGCCGTCGCAATGCGGACAGTATGCAACACCATGGCCGCGATACTCTTTCTCGCCCGGCACATTCATTTCACGCCAGCGGGCACCCGTTGCCAATACAACCGATTTGGCATTTAATACCGCACCATTTTCTAAGGTAATTTGATAGTTATCCTGTTTAGTTAATGACGCAGCACGTTGGTTTTGCATCACATCAACACCGTATTCTTTAACGTGCTCTTCAAGTTGCGCAACTAACTTAGGGCCTTCAGTTGCTTTTACAGAGATAAAGTTCTCAATGGCTAATGTGTCTGCAACCTGACCACCAAATCGCTCTGCGACCACTCCGGTGTTTAAACCTTTACGCGCTGAGTAAATAGCCGCAGAAGCCCCCGCTGGGCCGCCCCCTACAACTAATACATCGAATAACGCTTTGTCGTTCAGCGCATCAGCCTGTCGTGCTGCAGCTTTGGTGTCTACTTTATTTAAAATGTCGGTTAAGTTCACAGCACCTTGGCTGAACAATTCACCATTTAAATAAACAGCCGGTACCGCCAGAATATTGCGCTCGTTCACTTCATCTTGGAACAAAGCACCATCAATCATTGTGGCTGTTATGTTCTGATTGTGCGCCGCCATTAAGTTAAGTGCTTGTACTACTTGCGGACACGTCTGACAGCTTAATGAAATATATACTTCGAAATTAAGCGGGCCAGTTAATGATTTAATTTGTTCAATTTCAGCGTCTGACGCTTTGCTTGGGTGGCCACCTGTGTGCAGTAATGCAAGAACCAAGCTAGTAAATTCGTGGCCCATTGGCACACCGGCAAAAATGATTTGCGTATTGTTTACAGGTGAAGACACCACCATTGAAGGACGACGTACACCTTGGTCTGGGTTGTCTCGCACCGAAAATTTGTCGCTTAACGATGCTAAATCAGTCGCTAAGTTTTTAAGTTCTGTTGATTTATTGCTGTCATCCAAGGCGATAAGCAGCTCAACAGGGCTGGTAATAGAAGCAAAGTGGCTTGCTAATTGGTTTTTGATATTTGTATCTAACATGGCTTAGCCCTTGAGTTCAGAATAAATAATCTCGAAAAATGACAGGATTAACTGCCCACCACCCGCTAATGTGCTTAATGTGTGTGAGTTGTGATGGGCAATTAAATTCGTATTGCTCGCTTAAGCGAAGCGTGGCTTCGCTTAAGCACTTACGTGCAGTCGCAATTTAGATTTTGCCAACTAGGTCTAGTGAAGGAGCCAATGTTTCTTCACCTGGCTGCCATGATGCAGGGCATACTTCACCGTCGTGGTTCGCGATGTATTGTGCAGCTTGTACTTTACGTACTAACTCTTTTGCACTGCGGCCGATACCTAGGTCATGAGTTTCGATCACTTTGATTTCACCTTCAGGGTTCATTACAAATGTACCGCGAAGAGCAAGACCTTCATCTTCGATCATCACACCGAAATTGCGTGTAATGCGACCTGTTGGGTCACCGATCATTGGGAATTTGATTTTACTAATCGTGTCAGATGTATCGTGCCATGCTTTGTGAGTAAAGTGAGTGTCTGTTGATACTGAGTAAACCTCTACGCCCATTTCTTGAAGTTGTGCGTAGTAGTCTGCAACGTCACCTAACTCTGTTGGGCATACAAACGTAAAATCTGCTGGGTAGAAGAAGAAGATAGACCATTTACCTAGCACATCTTTTTCTGTTAGCTCTACAAACTCACCGTTGTGGTAAGCTGTTGCATTGAATGGTTGTAATTTTGTGTTGATTAATGAAGTGCTCATAGTTTTCCTCATTGATGTATTTAAAAGTTTAATTAACGCAGCCTTGCGTCTGCTTGATTAATACAATAGAGGTCTGAGCGATTAAAATAAAATTGATTGTTTAGATTAAATTAATTGATTTTTTAGATTGCAAACCTAAATTCTTTAAAAAGAATAAAGCCCTCAATCACTTACATGAATGAGGGCTTCTTTTCGTGGGAACGAAATTACTTATTAAAACCGTACAAACTCTTTGGTTTAATATATTTAGGTTCAAAACCTTGTTCTTTTGCAGCCGCTAACATGACTTGTTCAATCCAGCCTGCATCCATAATGTTCATGTAGTTACCATCGGGATCAAAATTAATGTTTGAGCCCATAACCACCATGAACGTATCAGTAACTTCGGTGTTTTCTTCAGGCACTTGGAATTGGTGAATAGAACCACCTGGTTCAAATAAATAGCTACCCGCTTTTTGCACATCATCTGGGTACTCTGTGTAATGCCAGCTACCAGACAAAGTATATAAATGTACAACACCAGTGTGAAAATGCTTTGGTAATACTGTACCGGGTTCAAATAAAACGCGTAATACCCATACCCCGTTTTCAGAATCAAGCATCAATGGGTAAATATGAACACCCGGTAATGCATTTTTTATAAGTTTTTCATCATTGGTATGAATCGTTAATAGAAAGTCTTGATGATTAATAATATCTGGTAATGCCATGTGTGTGTCCTCTTTTCACTTGCTTTAAATGTTGTTAATTGTTTAGTTAACTTTGACAGCAGGCTGTTCTGGAGCCGCTTTACAAAGTCCTTGCTCAAATGCCCATTGCAGTGCGCTCTGCATACCATGCTGCAAACTAAATTCAGGTTTATACCCTAATAAACGTTCTGCTTTTTCATTACTATAAGCGGCACTTTTACGGCTAAGCATGCGCATTGTCGACGGGTTAATGTCTGTCGTTTTACCAACTAAGTGATAACACCACTCAATGAAGCCGGTCAGTTTCAATGCCAGCTTTAAATTAACAACTTTCACGTGCTGTTGACCCTGTGCCTGCGCTAAATAGTTAAAATATGTTTGATTTGTTACTTGTTCAGGCCCTGACAAATTAAAAATTTCGCCGCTAGCCTGCTCACTCATCGCACTTAAATAAATTCCTTTAACGAGGTCATCAATATAAACTGGCCCAAACATACCCTGTGGCACCATAAAGGTTCCTTTTGCAATTTCTTGCAAGGGGTAAGCTATCCATGGTTTTGACCCTGGACCATAGACATCGCCAGGTCGAATAATTGTTACATTCAACTTTTTACTGGCGTGATAACTTAAAGATAAGTGTTCACTCATCATTTTAGAATCGTTATAAGCACGCCCATCAGGGAGTAATGGTGCATCTTCGCTTATCGCTGTTTGCCAATCGCTGCCGTACACGGCCGTTGAAGAAATATGAATAAAGCGCATCACCGTGCCAGCATGTACTGCGGCATCAAGTAAATTTTTTGTCCAGCCGACGTTTGCTTGCCATGTTTGTTTGTAACTCAATGCGTTAGACACAATAGCCGCAGTGTGAATGACTAAATCGCAGTCTTTGATCAAGTGACTAAAGCTCGCTGGCTCACTTAAATTACCCGACACAATGTTAAATTCATCACACGGCATCAAGTCAACACCGCATACTTGTACGCCTCTATCTTTAAAATACTGCGCAAGTTTGCGGCCAATAAAACCATTACCGCCACTTATAAAGACTTTTGTGTAATTCATTGCGTATTCCTATAAGTACTGTTAATGGCCTAATTTTAAATAGTAGACCATCATCGTTAATACATTGTTAAACTTTAATCGCTGTATTTACTTTACTTTTTACGCAATTTTTTTTACTTTTTACGCCAGCGCACTAAAAAAGAGCACATTATGCCCCGTTCACCCCACACACCTGACCTAATTAGAGTATCGGCTCTACATGGATACATCGAAATAATTGAAAGCAAGCTCATTAACCCTGATGCACTATTATCGCGCGTTGGGTTAGACAGAAAACAATTACAAGAGCCCAACAACTTCATTCAGTATCAGCAATTAATCGAACTGCTAGAAATCACAGCAAAAGAGCTCGACCTTCCTTATTTTGGATTAGAACTTGGTCGCTGGCAGAGTTTGAACATACTCGGCTCGGTTGGGTATTTAATGGGTAACTGTGACAGCTTAGAAATGGCACTAAAAAACTTAACTAAGTATTATCATGTCCATCAAAATAGCGCCGATCTTTTGCTCGAAATCGGCCAAGATTACGTGAAACTGTCGTTTTTAGTACGCAGCAAACTGAAGGTCAGTGTGTATCATGGAGCCGATTTAGCATTAAGTGTTGGCGTTAACTTACTTAAACAGCTTACGGATGATCAGATAAAGTTACACCGCCTCGAGCTCCCTCACAGCGCCAATACAAATACCAGTGTTTATCGTCAAGCACTCGGGCAAGTGCCAGTGTTCAATTGTCCGCACACCGCGCTAATCTTTGACAGAAAATACCTAAAGCTACCCATCAAGAACTCTGATAAACAACTATTTTCAATTTTGAGCCAACAACTTGGTCACCTTAATGACTCAAAAAGAGAAAATATTTCTGATCACGTTGAAGTGTTAATAAAACAGTATTTATTACACGAACAATTTGGCGTTAACTTAATTGCTGAAAAACTGTCTATGAGTTCCCGCAGCCTGCAAAGGCACTTAACTCAGCAAGGGACAACCTTTCGTGAGCTTGTTGATGACATACGCTGTAATCTTGCGCACCAGTACTTAACAGAATCAAGTTTAAGCTTGTCGAATATTTCAGATATTTTAAGCTTTTCGAACTACAGTGAATTTACCCGCGCATTTAAGCGTTGGTATGGCGTACCTCCGAAAGACTACCGTAAGTCATTACTGCATAATGGCGTAAAAAGTTAAAAATAGGTCGCTAAAAGCTAATTATTGCGTTAACAATTTATATATATTGATTCGCTAACTTCACTGATAAGCGGTCGTGCAATGATAAGAAGGGTGTTTATTACGGGTGCAAATAGTGGTTTAGGCTTTGAACTTGCTAAACAATACATAAAGCGTGGTGATGATGTCGCATTATTTGATATACGCTTTAGCCAGCAAAGTAAACATGCGCTTAGAACACTGAGCGATGATTCTCAATACATTGAATTTTTTGCTGTTGATATGGCCGATACGCAAACGTTGGCTGTTCAAGTTAACAATGCGGTCGTGGCCATTGGTGAGCCTGAGGTTGCGATATACTGCCCCAGCACTAAGAATATCGAGTCTTTAGCAAAGCACTCTGACACTAACAATCATTGTAGCCTACAAGCTAATATCATTCGCACTCTTAACTTTAGCGCCGTAATTCGTCAGTACCTCACCATGAATAGCCACCTTGCACTTATCACTTCACATGCCCCCATGACCCCTTTTGAATACGTGCAAGATCAACGTATTGCTGACGATGTAATCTTGAACTTTGCCAAAACACAACGCCAAGAATTAAAACCGGATGGCATTAAAGTCAGTGTAATTTATGCACCAGAGACCCCTTATTTAAGTGAGTGTGACCAACACAACTGCGCACACACAAACACTAAAATCATCAATAAAGTAAGTCGTTACTTAACACAAGACCGTCGCGTCACCAGACTGATGCGTGGATTAGATAAGCAAAAATTTATGGTGATACTCGGCTTTCAATCTAGACTATCTTATAGCTTAAGCCGTTATTTACCTGCTTGGATGATGACCCCTGTAATGAAGCGCATCATCAAACACTCTAATAAGAACAATATGCTAAGGAGTCCGAATGAACACACACGATAATCTCACACAGCTAATTGACCATACCTGTCAAACTTATGCTGACTTACCGGCCTACAATAGTGCAGGTAAAACATTAACTTTTAGTGATGTAGAGCAGCAATCTCGCTATTTGGCACAATGGTTTCAACAACACAGCGGCCTGCAAGTAGGTGACCGTATTGCGATTCAGTTACCCAATATTGTCGACTACCCTATCGTCACCTATGCAGCTCTTCGCGCTGGTTTAATTGTTGTAAACACCAACCCACTTTACACAGCAAGAGAAATGCTGCACCAATTTAATGATGCGGGCGTTAAAGCGATTGTGCTCCTCGACGGCTTAGCAGATAAACTCACGACTATCATTGACCAAACATCCATTAATACCGTCATAGTGACCGCAGCGGTTGGCTTACCAGCAGTCAAAGGCACACAACTCTCTCTCCCTGAGCTTATTGAGCAAGGTGAACAACTAGCCCCCCTTAAAGTACACAACGCAAACCGCGATGATATAGCGGTACTTCAATACACAGGTGGAACCACTGGGGTTGCCAAAGCAGCCATGCTTAGTCACGGCAATATTTTAGCCAACGCTGAACAAATGAATGAGCGTTTTGCTGAGATCATGCAGCCAGGCCAAGAAACGGGAATTTGTCCGTTGCCGCTCTATCATATCTACGCATTCACCGTGAATATGATTGGCTTATTCGCGATGGGTCAGTTTAACGTACTGATCCCGAATCCTCGTGATTTAGATGCTTTAGTTAAACAAGTAGAGCCTCACACCATTAATTACTTTTCAGGAATTAATACGCTATTTATTGGTTTATGCATGCATCCAGGCTTTAAAGCGCTTGATTTTTCACAATTAAAAATGACCGTTTCCGGAGGAGCTGCGCTGACCCATGCTGCTGCAGATGCATGGATGAAGGTCACTGGCTGCACAATTACCGAAGGGTATGGACTGTCAGAAACATCACCCGTTGCGACCTTAAATGATTTCAAGAAAGAAGAAATCGGCAGTATCGGCCGTACATTGTCTAATACCGTTGTAGAGATTTGGGATGAAAACGATCAGCCTGTGGCTGAAGGTCAATCAGGTGAAATTGTTGTGAAAGGCCCACAAGTCATGATGGGCTATTGGCAACGCCAAGATGAAACAGATAAGTGTATGAAAGGTGGTTTTTTCAAAACCGGTGACGTGGGATTACAACTGCCAAGTGGTAATTACAAAATAGTCGACCGTTTGAAAGACATGATTATTGTCTCTGGATTTAATGTCTACCCTAACGAGGTTGAAAACGTACTTTGTCAGCATCCAGCCATTTGTGAAGCGGCTGTGATTGGCGCTCAAGACGAAAAAACAGGTGAGCGAGTGTGTGCCTACATCACTTTAAAAGAGCCAATTGATGAGCAACAAGTAACAGACTATTGCCGTGAAAACTTAAGTGCTTATAAAGTACCCAAGTCGATTATTTTTATGGAAGAATTGCCCAAGTCAACGGTTGGCAAAATATTGCGTCGTGAATTACGTAAATAATAAAGCGATCGTTTTAGGCGCTTAACTGGTATAAAATACAACGAGTTTGATTAAAAGAAAAAGCATACCCGCAGGTATGCTTTTACTTATTTTATGTCGGTTTAAAAGGCAATTATGGAAAAGTTCATCAATCACATTCAACTTGGTTACTTAGGTCTACTTCCGTTTTTAGGCTGCGTAGGCTGGCCGCTGATCACGGGCAGTAGTGCCATTAATTTAGAATTTTTCACTTTCTACAGCATAGCAATTTTGGCATTTATGGCCGGTAATTTATGGCATGCGGGCCAGCAAACTTATGCCGATGCCATCAAAGCCGTTTTGCCTATTATACCTATTGCCTTTTTGAGCTTTCTACCGCCAGCATGGATTCTGGCTTGGCTCGCAGCCAGCTTTTGGCTGGTGTTATTATTTGAAAAGAGCACACCTCAATGGCAAAACTACCACGTTGACTATCAAAAAATGCGCTTTGTACTTACCGGCGTGGTGTTTGTCTGCCATATATTTGTAATTGGTATTAGCGTCTATCCTGAGTAGCCCTTTCAGTGTGTTTGCGGTAACATCCGCGGCTCAGTTGTTTAAGGACTTGGTATGATAGATCAACTACGCGCTAAACTAGACCATCTTGGTGAGAACTACGTTGAAAAAGGTGCACACTTTAAAATAAAGGTGATCCCTTTTTTTTGTGCAATCCATATAAAGAAAGATCATAAAAATCAGGGGCTCATCACCTTTTACTCGAATCAACTTATCGAAATATTCTTAGCCGTTATGTTTTTATTGTTTGGCTTAATGCTCTTCGATACTGATGCAGGATTTACGCACGGGCCTATTCATATCGTGATTGCGGTGCTGTTAAGTTTTAACCTCATCTTAAAGCAAATCGCTATTGAGGGTTTAAAAACACGTTTAGCCTTGTGCCCTAAACTAGAAAATAGCGACCTCGCTGAGCAAGGTCACTGAGTCAATGTTTTTGGATCCAACGTGGCGTATTTTAACGGTCGGTGATGGCGATTTATCGTTTTCGCATGCCATTGCCAAGCATGTAAAACCAGCACAGCTTACTGCTTCAACCTATGATGCAGCACAGACAATAGAAGATAAATACGCCGACAACGCCCTTTCACAACTGCGTAAGTTAGGTATTCGTGTGCTCACAGAGTTTGATGTAACGAAACCCAGTGCTTGGCAACGCCTTGACCAACAACGTTTTGATGTGGTTATTTTTCAATTTCCACTCATTCCTGCATTCAAAGGTGAAGCCGCCTTTAAAGCACAAACAGGCTCTGGAAGCATGAATGTGCTGAATCGCGCATTGCTTTATCAATACTTAAAATATGCGCATCGCTTTGCACTTGATAAAAACGGCCCTATGCTGTGTTTTATTACTTCAAAAGACGTTAAACCTTACCGAGAATGGAACATTGAAGGGAGTTTAAACCAAGGTTTACCGTGTCATTATATTGGCCAAATGCCGTTTGATATTAGCCGTTTCCCAGGTTACAAAATTCGCAACGTCGACCGTGATAAGCATGTAAAAGACACCAGCGGCATCACGTATGTGTTTAGCAGTAAAAAAGACAACGACATCTGCTCAATGCTAACGATTCCGCCATACTTGGGTGAAAAACACTGTGCATTGTGTCGTGTGGGTCCCTACATGGCAAAAGAAGACGAAGACAAACATTTGCGCAGCAAAAAACACCTGCAAATGGAAAAGTTTGAACAAGACTGGCAGGCTTGGCTTGCACTTAATAGCGAGGAGTAAACATGAAATTTGTCATTGTGGGTACTAATTTTATAAGCGACACTTTTTTAGACGCAGCAACCCATGTTGAAGAATTCGATTTATACGGTGTATGTTCTCGTAAAGAGAGCACTGCTCGTTCGTTTTTAGCTAAACATACCAGCAATAATGCCAAAGTTTTCACGAGTATCGACGAAGTGTGCCACGATAATCAGGTTGAAGCTGTTTACATTGCTGCGCCAAATAGTCTGCATAAACACTACGCGGTTATGTGTTTAGCCGCAGGCAAACATGTACTGGGTGAAAAACCATCAGCGGCAAATAGTACTGAGTTAAATGAAATTATTCTCGCGGCAAAAAAGCATCAGCACCTGTATATGGAAGCGATGATGACCACTCACCTGCCTAATTTCGCCATTCTTAAACACGCACTTACCAAAATAGGCACGCCGCGCAAATATATAGGTCAATATAGTCAGTACTCTTCGCGTTACGACAAATACAAAAATGGGGAAAGACCCAATACCTTTTTGCCTGAATTTGCTAACGGCGCTTTGGTTGATTTAGGGATCTATCCTTTGTATGTTTTGTTAGCTCTTTGGGGCGCCCCACAGAGTGTGCAAGCCAGTGGAGTTTTGCTGGAAACTGGGGTTGATGGTGCAGGTGATGTACTATTAAATTATGCCGATAAACAAGCAGTTATTAGTTATTCTAAAATTTCTCAAGGCGACAACTTTACCGAAATTCAAGGTGAAAAAGGCCGCATTAGAATCGAAGCGGTTTCTTTGTTAAAACGTATGCAGTTTATTGGTAATGATGGCACGGTTGAAGAACTTGCTCAGCCATTTGACGAGCATTTTATGCGCTATGAAGTAAGTCACTTTATAGCAGCAGCCAAAGCCGGACACATTGAGTCTGCTGTAAACACACACACCTTATCAAAACAGGTTATGGACGTGCTGGATACAGCGAGAGCTCAATTAGGTGTCGTGTATCCTGCTGATAATGACTAATAAGTCTGAGGGCAACTACTCTAGTTGCCCTAGCAAACTCAAAATACCCTCTTTTGTAATATTGCGAGCTTGCATGGCAACACTTACTCCCGCTTGCTGAACGATATCGAGTGATATTTTCTCAGCCATGACTTTTGCAAAATCGGTGTCTTCAATACGCTGATTCGCTGAACTTAGCATCAACGACTGGTTTGATTCATTACGGATGGTCGATTCAATCGCATTTATTTTTGCGCCTATTTCAGCCCTAAAGCCGCCAATACGTGACAATGCGGTGTCTATTCTCGTTATTGCATTTTGCGCTAAATTTTCGCTGCTTATGGTAATACCATCAATTGTTAAAGAACCCGTACTGGCATCAATATCTTCAAACATAATATACCCCTCTTCGCCAATAGCACGGTCGGTTGATGTAACTAACATCGGGCCGTCACTCGACTCAGCTGACGATGAATTTAAGCTCCCCAACGTGTCCCAGCTAGCAGTAATATTAAAAGAGCCACTACCAAAAACAGTTAATAACAATGGCTCGGTCACTGAATCAACTATAATTTCTTCAAAGTTATTTCCTGGATTACCATTTCCAGAGTACCTAAAGTTCATTCCTTTCACTGTTTGTGAATTTGTCGCAGGATAATTAAAACCATCACCATTAAATAAATCAGTATTATCGTATGTTTCTGTTCCCTGATAACCATTCGCGGGGGTAAATAAATTACTTTCAATAACATCTTTCATACTTGATAAGTCTTGCCCAACTAAGTGCTCTCCAAACTGTGAGAAAAGATTGATATCATCATTCATAGAAAAACTATCAATCTGAATTCTTACATTTGTAGACCCAGCTGGAATTAAACCTAATGAAACTTCACCTGAGCTCATAGTTAAGCTCATATTATTCGAGAATACTTCATTTAATACCGGCACATTGTCCAAGTTAGTTTCCTGCTCTGGCTTTGACATTAATGGCTTTTTACCAAAAATTTCAGTGTCGGCTACAACGGTATTTATATGCTCCCTTAATTGCGAAAACTCTTCATTTAGAGCGGCTCTATCAATATCCGTATTAGAGCCATTAGCAGCTTGCAGAGCTAATGTTCGCATTCTTTGAAGCGCATCAGTGAGCGCCGATAAACCCGCATCGGCAACCTGTCCGTAGCTAATACCGTCTTGTAAGTTTCGAAGCGTTTGTTGCTTCACCGCGATTTGCGTTGTTAAGCGGTGGCTTATCTGTAAGCCTGCGGCGTCATCTTTCGCAGAGTTAATGCGTTTACCCGAGGCTAACTTCTCATAAGTCGAGGTAATTGATTGCGTGTTTTGTAGTGAGTTAGGCGTACGTAGTCGTGGCGAATTGATCGTCAACATTTTGTCTTCCTTGGCAAAAAACTTAAACAATGCAAAACCCATACCAATTTACTAGTATATTATAATTAGAAATGACGCATTGTTCAGACATCGCTTGTTCACGAGTAAATAATCACAATAAATACTGCCGGGTACTCTTAAGATAAATTTTTGTGCACCTGACGTGCGTTTTTCAGTCCGTTGCGACTGAGCACCTGAAAATGCACTTTATCTCTGATAATCAATACATTACAGTTATGAATGCCCCACAACTTAGGTTTCATCGAAAATCGGCTACCGTTTAACGAAAAACATTTCTTAATCATCAAAACATCAGTAAAATCGCCCCCAAACTTCAGCTCTTATTTATTCATAAGGACAGTGATGCAGCGTACCATCCCCCCGTTTTTGATTGCTGTTATTTGCGTGTTATTAGCCATGGTCACCATTCAGTCAGGTGCATCTGTCGCTAAGCAATTATTCCCATTGATTGGCCCTGAAGGGACCACTGCATTGCGCCTCGGTTTTTCGGCGGCGATTCTGTGTTTAGTTTTTAAGCCTTGGAGAGCCTTTCCTCCTATTGGCCAGCGCATGCCGATTATTATTTACGGCTTAAGCTTAGGGGGTATGAATATACTTTTTTACTACGCTATCGAGCGTATTCCGCTGGGTATTGGTGTCGCACTGGAATTTACTGGTCCATTAGCGGTCGCACTTTTATCATCTCGTAAAAAGCGCGACTTATTTTGGGTTGCCTGCGCCATAGCAGGTATTGTGCTGTTATTACCTGATATGAAAGGTGAGGAAAGTCTCGACCCTGTTGGGGTCATTTTAGCGCTAGCGGCAGGAGCCTGTTGGGCATTTTATATTTTATTCGGTAAAAAAACGGGCAATCAAGGCTCAGGCGGCATGACCGTCGCTTTAGGTATGAGCATTGCAGCTATTGTACTTGTTCCCTATGGTGCAGCTTCACAAGGCATGGCGCTATTAAGTTGGGACGTTTTACCTTTAGGTATTCTAGTTGCCATTATGTCAAGTGCCCTGCCTTATACACTTGAAATGGTTGCACTTAGAAATATGCCCGCACAGGGTTTCAGTATCATGATGAGTTTGGAGCCTGCGGTAGCAGCCCTCGCTGGCTTTATTATCTTGGCTGAGTTTTTAAGTGTATGGCAATGGTTAGCCATTTTGCTCGTTATCACCGCATCGGTCGGAAGCTCAATGTCGACCTCAAAACAAACAAAAGTTGAAAGTAACGCTTAAAACTTTCACTATAAAGCCCATGAGCAATGGGCTTTATATCAATACACCCGATTCAATAAAATTATTTGTGATAATACTTAACATTTTTGTAAGTTGCGGGGTCAAAACTGGGGTATGCCGCAGTTCGCATTACATCAGCAATGGCCTTAAAAGTAATGACCCATGCTTTTCTGCATTCAGGGGTAAAATCATCCCCCAAGCCTGTTTTTAGCGTATATAACAATGCATTTCCTACCGGTGTGTAATCATCCACGCTTACACCGTAGTCAATATGTTTTCGTGCAAGTTGTTCAAGTACTGGCACGAGCTCATCTAAATTGTCGAGCCCTTTAACTGCAATACCTAAGGTCATCATTAATTTTTTTCCTTGTGACCTTAAGTCGCTTTTAAAGAGTGTTTTAAGTTTAGGATCATACTCAAATAATTTGGCATAAAAAATGGCTGCTGCGTCGTCGGCTATGGGGGCTACCTTTTTAAAGCTATTTTGAACTAACTGTTTTTGATAAGCGCTGAGCATGCCTATTCCTTTTATAATGAAGATTGTTATTTCATACTAGTACATAAAGACGATTTTACTCCTCAAATACCCAATTTTTGTATGACCCCACTTTATTAACCTTATAACGCATACTGAATTAACTTTAAAATAGCGACTCTGGACGCCGCACTTTATTTACCTAGCCTACACAACGGCTTCGATTTTATGCCAGTGGCTTATTTTATAATGTCATCATTTAGCACACGCAATACACCCTCTTCCACACGTTATTCCGCTAACAATTTTGACCAAGAGTAAAATGGTGATACCTCCTTAAAATTACTCATAATTTTACATGTTGCTAAGCAGCGATAAGCCACTATTAAAATAGACGGTAAGCACAAAATGAAATACGCCTTATAAGCTGCCCTCTTACAAAATAAACTGACATATTTTGTTACATTTATTTGTATTAACATAACACTTTAGATTTAAATCTTGATGATAATTATTATCAGTTGTGATAAGTTTACCGCGAATTATTTTAATCAAAACAATAATCAACCATTGCCATTTACTGCTCACAACACGCGGAGATAAGAATGAAATTAACTCAGTTGCCACTTGCAACCGCTATTATTTATGCATTGAATCCACAACTCAGTTTCGCACAGCAAACTGCTGAGGCTGAAGCGAATATTGAAACACTTGAGATTGTGGGTGTTCGCCAAAATCGTATAAGTGAAGGCGCAACTGGCCTTGCACTAGAGATTGATGAAACACCACAATCAATCAGTATCATCTCCGCAGAGCAACTAAAAAACTATTCAGCCTTTAATATCAACGATGCGCTACGTTTAGCCCCAGGCATCAATGTTGAAGAATGGGAAACAAATCGTACTAACTACACGTCGCGTGGCTTTGAAATTAAAAACACCCAAATTGATGGGGTTGGTTTGCCAAATGATTGGGGCATTGTAACCGGGGCTATGGAAGCCTATGGCTACGAAAACATTGAAGTTATCCGTGGAGCAAATGGCCTTTTAACGGGTGTTGGTAATGCATCGGGCACGATTAACTATGTTCGTAAGCGCCCAAAAAATGAAAATGGTGGTGAAGTAGGTGTTTCATTTGGCTCATGGGACTTTAAACGTCTTCAAGCAGATTACTCTTTGCTTTTAACTGATTCGGGGAGCTGGGCAGCCCGCTTTGTTGCGGCTGCTGAAGATAAAGAATCTTACCTTGACGGGCTTGAAAATAACCGTGAGTTTTTCTCTGTTATTGTCGATGGTCAATTAACAGATAACTCCACTGTTACCGCTGGTTATTCTTATCAAGATGCTGATACCGATGGTAATACATGGGGTGGGCTGGTGTATAACTACACAGATGGCAGCCAAGCAAAATGGGATGTGAGCGACACAACCACCCAAGAATGGACAATGTGGGACACCATCAACACTTCTGCATTTATTGAATACAACTATATTTTTGCTAACGCGTGGCAACTTCAAGCAAGCTATAACTTCCGCGGTTTTGAAGAGCAAGACAAGCTATTTTATGCCAGCGGCACGATTGATAAAGACACTCACTTAGGCTTAAGTGGTTGGCCGGGTCGTTATGACAGTGATATAGATGCAGACTTATTTGAAATCAAAGCATTTGGTGCCTTTGAATTATTTGGTAAAGAACATCAGGCAAGCGTTGGTGTAAGCCATGCAAAAAGTGATGACGTGATGTATCAACACCCATTTGATTTTGCAAACACACCGGCCTATGGTCCAACCCCAGCATTTCCATATGACTTAGATGCTATACCTGAGCCAGATTGGTTAGCGCCTGTTTTATATTCTGATATCGAACAAAAGCTAACGCGTTACTTTGGCTCTGCTCAGTTAAACATTACTGATAAATTATTTACCGTAGTTGGTTTTAACACTATTGAATTTGAGCGCTCAGGCATGAATGCCGGTGCATCAATTGATAATGACGAGAGCGAGACGAGCCCCTATGTTGGTTTTACTTATAAGTTAAACGACGATTTAAACTTATATGCAAGTTACTCTGATATTTATCAGCCGCAAGAGCAAGCAGATTACAACGGCCAATACTTAGCCCCCACCAAAGGCACTAACTTTGAAACAGGTGTTAAGGCTTCTTGGTTTGACGATGCACTAATGACAACGTTTGCCTATTTTACTGCTGAGCAAGATAACTTTGCTCAATACGCGGGCCTGACAGAAGATGGTATTTATTACTATAAAGGCGTGTCTATTGAGTCAGAAGGCTATGAATTTGAAGTCACTGGAAAGATTACCGACAACATCAATATCGTCGCTTCTTATACACATATTGATGTAACTGATGAAAATGGTGATGATACCAATAAATGGGCGCCTCGTGATGTTGTAGGTGTAACAGTAGATTATGCGGTGACCGATGCGGTGGTTGTGGGCTTAAATGGCCGTTGGCAATCTAAAATCGAAAGCACTGACTACAATGTAAAACAAGGAAGTTATGGCTTACTTAATGCCTTTGCTCGATGGAATATCAACGACAACATTGACATACAAGCAAACGTCAACAACATCACTGACGAGCAGTACATTAATAGTTTACAAACTGTGGGTTATTATGGTGCGCCTACAAACGGCAGCCTAACCTTAACTTATAAGTTTTAACTGGGTGGATGTGTCGCCCATCGGGGCGACACAATTTTATTAATTAGGGCAACTGCCTAACTCGTAATACCCCGCACTAGTTTGCGCTAAGGTGCTGGTATAAAAAGTGTTGTAAAGACCTAAGTTATCACCTGAGCCCAACGCATAAGCGTAAGAGCCATTCGTCGTCGCGCGGTTTGCTTGCACATGCGCATAGTTGCTTGAAGTGGTTTCGGTGCATTGGTAATCACCATTCGGTGTTGAATCACACGCATCACCTACACCATCTGCATCACTATCTAGCTGATCACTATTTGCCACCAGCGGGCAGTTATCTAAGCTATCACTGACACCATCGCTGTCAGAGTCACTCGTTTCACCATCTGGAGTGCTGTCACACACATTACCAATCCCGTCATTATCGTTATCGGCTTGATCAGCATTCGCTACATTCGGGCAATTATCTGCGCCGTCGAGCACACCGTCGTTGTCTGCGTCATTACTAGGTTCTGTGGTGGTTTTGCATGCCTGTAAAGGCCCTGCACAACTTGAGTCATCATCAGCAATCCACTGACATTGTTCTGTTCCTGCCGCATACTCCCGCATCGTGAAGCTTGCGGTACCAAACGCTAAATAACACGCCGAATAACCTTCTCCCCACGTAATATGGCCTTCATTAATGTGCAAGTTATAATCGCCAGTAACCCCAGCATCGATGACAAAACTAATGCTGTCGGTTGATGTAAGGGCTGTATCATCGCTTGCTGTGATCACTGCGGTATTATTGCCACCCGCTAGATTGCATTGCTCAGCAAAGTACTCAAGCCCATTCACCGTAGCAGTCACATCACCATTGCTAAAGCTAACCACAACCGTGCTTACGTTTTGATTATCATCGATAACGGTGCCTGTTACTGTAGCGCATTGCCCATTTACACTAGCCGCAGTATCACTGAGTACAGGTGCTGTGGCCGCAGGTTCTGGCCCAACACGTACAGTAAGATTTGCTTCATTACCTTGTTTAGCTTCATTATCTGTGGCACTTACACGCACTTCATAAAGACCATCGGTGAGTGCACTTGTCACCCCGCTAAAGGCATTATTCGCATCGACTTGCACATTGAGAGATTCAATTAAGCTTGTCATCCCTGCGGCCAGGCTATACACATTTATATTCACACTCGTTACACTGCCTTCAGGGTCGATTGCGCTGCCTGTAATGGTGAGCTGACTGTTACTGTCTGTGGCATTTAAATTACTGATTTCGGGGCCAGAGTTGCGATCAACACGTTTATTGTTCGCTGTAAAATACTCGCCTAAATATGTTGCAAAGTTAATGCTATTTGCTGCGACATAATCACCCGAAGCACCTTGCCCACCTGACCATGAGTGGTCTAAATTATTCAACCACAGCATAGCTACTCGATTATCTTGCCAGTGTGATTGCTCTGCCGTGCGAGTGGCGTCGTCGCTAATTGTTGTTGTCCCCGATAACTGATTAACCCCATAAAGCGCTGCAAACCCATTGGCATTTTGTTGGTTATAACATGTGTTTACTGTGGTATCGGCTGTGCCGTGAGCAACCACTGCGATTTGTGTTTCAAAACTATTTTTGTAGCTACCAGCATAACTTTCACAACGTGATACAAACGTATTTTCAGAGACTGTTTCACAGGTCGAAATAGCGCCACTTGAACTGGTACCAATAGTAGGACCCGCACTGGGTGCAACCCCTGCAAATACATCAGGTGCCACACATGCTGTTTGCGCGGCCATCGCAGCCCCAGATGATAAGCCAGCAATATAGACCTGTTTCGGGTCGATATTACGGGCTACATCACCACTTAAAGCATTGGCTAAATTAATCAAATTCTTATAATCGCCAGAGCTGCGGTTTATTGCACCTTGCCAATAGGACCAGCAGCTATACCCCGCTTTATTCATCGCATCAGGCACGGCTATCACCATGCCATGAGCCTCTGCGGCCTCTTCTAAATTGGCACTTAAATAGTTATTGATTGGTTGCACGCAGCCATGCAGGACTAACATTAATGAATGACCATCACCGATACTCGACTGCGTATCTGGCGTGTAAATATGAACATTATTGAAACCGCCGATGCTGACATTTTGCTGCCAACTACCTGCAAAACTTGGCTGTGAGAAAATAGCAGCGCAGAGCACGGCCACAGGCGTAAACGATGCTGATTTTCGTTTACATAATTGTGTTATTTTTTGCATATATCGCCTTTATAGTTGTTATCATTGCTGTCTGTCAGTTGATGACTAACCCAATGTAGTAGAACAATTAAAAAAGCGAACTATAACTATAGTGCTATAAAATTAAGGACAATAAAGCCAAAAGAAGCAACGCGTTTATAATATCAATATGTGAAATTACACCAAAACCGATTAACAAAACCCAATAAAAAAGCCTGACAATCTTATTGTTAGGCTTTCAGTAAAAAATACAACTTAACGCTCAAATTTAACGCTTTAGGTGTTTAGGGTCTGGCTTCCTAACTTTTGCAACCAAGGGGTGATTCATCTTCTTTAATTCTGTTAACACAAGTTGAGCAACCTCCGTTGCACCTAGTTGGTTCAAATGGGTGATGAGATGGACGCTCCCCTAAACGGCGTCAATGCGCCAAACTGGTTAACTCACACTCAGTTAAAAGGGAACGTCCGTCATGAAAATTAGCACATTATCAATTGATTTGGCAAAAAATGTATTCCAAGTCGCTGGC
>NZ_JACDWU010000261.1:0-6000 GCF_016464045.1 Pseudoalteromonas sp. bablab_jr011
AGAGTGTTTTCGGGCTATGACGAAATTGTCGATGAAGTTTCAAAGGCATGGAATCACTTTATTTCAATCCCGGATCGAGTGAAGAAAATGTGCAATCGGGAATGGATTAAATTGATTTAATCTTTATGCGGAATGGTATTACTCTTTTAAACCGAGGGCTGGCACTGTCTTATACAAATCATTCAATGCATCAGTTAATTGTTGTGGATCAGGTATAATGTACGTATCGGTCACATCATCGCTAACATTTCCTATAGCCATTTAAAATTTGTACATTTTAAACAGCCGTAGTAAAAGTTATATCCGTCTATGTATACGCGAGTTGTTGTTTGAAGTAACTTATACTTCAAACAACACGAGTATTCACTTTGTACTTTTCTATTGTCCATAATTGAAAAAACCGGCCTGAAGAGGCCGGCAATTTCGCCCAAGTCCAGTGGTCGTAATGCCAAACGTGGAGCATGGGATAGCTATAAAATAGTAAACATACTACGTTCAAATGCAAGTAAATTTACAACTTAGTATCAAGCGGTAATTCAGTGAAGCTCATGTCTTTTAAGTGATAATCGTATAAGTATTTACCTTTGTCTTTAGGGTTTTTGTAATACTTTTCGTTGTATTCGCTCTTATTTTCTTTTTCCCATTCCTCAAAAAATACGTATCGCAGTTCGCTAATATCCACACCATCTTCAAAATTTTGCCCAGTAATAAATTTATGTATTTTCCCTTTGTGAATGACTATATGAGAACCAGCGTACATAGCCCAACTGTAATCCCAGTTACCTGATCCTAATTTTCTAGGGTGATACAAGTAAACATCATCCCCCATGTAATCACTCATTAAATGCAATGATACAAAATTTCCATTTGCTTCAAAAATTACATATGCAGACTTACTTTCTTGATCATATGACGAAACTCGACCAAGCCCAATGTATTGCCCGCAGTTATTTACAACAAGAATCAAATTTTCACATTGATTTTTGTTTTTATAGTTGATGATTCGCTGAGTACTTGTTGTCCTTTCTGACTCTATTTCAAGCCCTTTCTTGGCAGCAATTTCATCAAGCTTTTTCGAAGCTCTAGCAATAATACTTTCAGGATTTGCAAGTGCTGATTGACTTACATTCTCAACCTTAACTATAAATTGGACGTTCTTAGCTAAAGGCTCGTCTTCAATGATACTATCATTAATGGCTGTACTGGCTGCTCCAGTAAAATCTAACATTAACAGCTGACCTAGAGCCATTACACTCGAGCCAGGTACTTTGCGTGTCCCTGACTTTCCGTCAGCACTGTCCATAAACTTATTGCTGCCAGCTAAGCGCATTGTTGTTTTTGCAAATGAGTCATTCTCATTTGCTTGAAAGCTATCAAACACAATTGGCTCTTTTGTTGATGAACAAGCTGATAAAGTTAATGCCATGACTGAAGCTAAGGATATTTTAGTTATATTTTTCATAGATTTCCTCGTTTGTCCCGAAAGTGTCTCTATCGTACTTTATTATTTATATCGCGCAACTTTACAATCATTAATCATCATTATGGAAATAGCATGCTAATAGTCTCGGCACATATGAACAATCAATATCATCTGCATTTATGATACTTCTTGTTTCAATAGCTCTCTCAGCCAGTTCAGCGTCAACAGCTCTTTGTGTTGTTCTATCAACAGCGTTTTCTCGACCTTCATTATTAAGTAGTCGACCAGAACCAGTCAGCTTATCAAGGTCTTGATCAAAATCAGCAATACCAGACTCGATCATTATGTTAATCCATTCGCTTAAATCAATTTTATTCCAGTCTAGGTTAGACAGTTGTTCAGGGGTTAACCCCGGACAATTCCTTAATTTTGAACCATCAACTTCTTTTGTTGTATATTCTTCTAGGTCATGGCCAAGCATTGGGGATGCTTGTTCCATTATTATTCGAGATAGGATGGAGTCATAACAGCAATAATCTTGACGACGTAGATAGCAGACACCCAAAGCATCTTCAGCACAGTATTTCTTTCCTACGGGAATGCATTGTTTCGTAGCAAGCCTAATTCCCATATCCATTTCATACTCGTGGCAAGCAGTGAGCAAATTTAAAGCTAGTTTAATATATTGATACACCATGTATGCAGCATATACATAACCAATTACCGCTACGGCTTGACTTGCTCCTTCTGATAGCACCACTGTAGATACTCCATCCTCAACGGTTTTTTTCATTAATGCCTGTGCTAACTCCTCTGGAATCGAGTCATAAACGTAGTTCATAACCATTTGTTGTAGTTTTTCAATAGCTTGATCCGATAAAATATCCATTGCGGCCCCAGATGCATCAACCACCTCCCCTGCTGCATTACCTGCAGCAGTACTTGCCGCATCAGTAAATACTGTAGAAACTGAAGACCAGGCGCTTGAAACTGCTTCACCAGCAGTTGTAGCTGCATTAGCAATAGGTTCTCTCATACTCTGATAGCCGCCTACTACAGCATTACTGGTTCCATCTAGTCCAGCTACAAATGCATCTGCTTGTAGCATGCCATAAGCAGCTCGTGCATATTCATAAATATCAACACCATCAGGAGCCTCACAACAGTCATTACCTAAACCGCTTGGCTCCCAAGAGCAAAATTTACCTTCACCTTCAAAAATAGTGCACGTTGATGGGTCTGTAGGATCTTCACAGTTCATCCCATCTTCCATATGCTGTATTACTGTAGCCATAGCGAGAACATCTGCGAATTGATCATTAACTTCACTATTTGATGTTTCACAACTCCCTCCAACACAAGGCAATGTAGCCGCACAGGTATTCTGTGTTACGGAGCTTGTTACAGTCGAAACAATTTCTTCATCACATTGATACTCAATTGTGTAAGCGAAGCAAATATCATCGGCGTCATCTCGCTCCCAAAGCCACCCTTCAGCACATGTTCTCTCAATTTCTTGGCATTGCGTATCAGTTTGGTAGGTAGTGCAGTGGTTTGGTTGAGATTCTATCTCATCCCAGGAATAACATTGGAATTCATCCTCTATCCCTGCTGCTTTTTCTTCCAAAGTGGCTCTTCGAGTTACAATACAGTAATCTTCACCTTTAGTAGGATCACAATTGTATCCATCAAGGTTAACTCTCCAAGTTTTATTTCCTGTATCACCATTATAAAAAGGAGGGACTGTTTCTAATATTTCTGGGGGTAATCCAACGCTACCAACCTCGATATTTGTATAGCTATCAAATTTACAAAAACCTTCAAACCGGCTTTCAGTACCACCACTAATTGTGTCACTAAACCCTGCTAAGCCATTGCTTTCCTTAAGCTCACTTTCAATCGCATCATAGCAACCAGCTGGATACTGCTTGTTTTCCCCTACTTCACCAGTAAACCTGTATCTTACTTGAGCGTTCAAGATCCATTTTGTATCACCACTATCATCAGTTTTATCTTCAACTTGGACAATACCTTTTAAACCATTTGCACATGTTGGCGCTTGCAACTCTCGAATCCAAGTACTTTCATCAATACTTCCATCTAGTGTGGTGTTGGGCCAAGCACCAAGGCTTACCCTATTAATATTAGTATTATTAACTGTGCAGAAATCTTCAAAACTTGGACCTTCAAATTTCAGCTCTGTTGCAATTGAATCGGTTGGGGCTATTGTCTTAGCAGTTTGCTTCTTTAGGTCAAATTCTACTGTTAAAAACTGCTTCCCCTTACCCGCCATTTGCACTATTACGTCATAAGCAACTGGTGTAGCTCTTTCAACTTCGCAATATAAGCTATTGCTTGCAAGGGGTTGCATACACAAATGATTTGTTGATTGTGTTGATATAAATTCACGTGTTATGTCAACTGACTCGTCTGTACATGACGATAACCATGATCCGGTACCGTCAAGGGCATCATTCACTTCATTAAATCCGTAATTGAAAATACTGCTTCTGGGGTTTATTTCTGGGGGTTTATTGTCATTCTGAATTGATTGAATTGTTTGGTATACAGTTGCATCACTAGCAGTGTCAGTTTTCAAACTGTTTATTTTAGTGGTTCCTGAAGCATAAAACTCTGTCTCATTACCATAGTGACTGTCTGCCTCAAATGTTGTTTGAGAGTGATTTAGCTCTGAGCTAGTGTACTCGTTTTGATTAGAAACATGCTCAGTAACTTTTGATTCATCAATAGTCCCAACATAATTACCACTATCATCTTTTGTAAGCGAAACTCCTCCATTACTATAATTTGTAATTAAACCTCCACTAGCATTAGTCGATGGAACAACAGCTGACTTTGACATGTCTCTCGCAACATTTACGCTATCTTCAATCTGCTGCTGTGCATTGTCTCCATAATTACCATAAGCAGACAAATCAACTGTTCTAGATGTCTGTGGGGTTAGGTAGTATTTTTGAATTATCTCATTTTCTCGATTTGGATTTATGACTGTTTGATGTGGGTATTTTAATAACGTTTGATTTAAACGTTGATCATCGGAGCGGTTATTTGTTGGATCATCAGTTTTGTATTTTTGCTGAATTTGGTCAAACCGTTCCTGTGCAGCAATAGCTGTTTCAAATGGAGTGGCAATCGATAGTAACCCAGCCCATACCCCAATTACTGATACAGCAATGGTTTGACCAACCATGCTTGCAATAATTGTATATCCGGTTAATTTTTTCTTAAAACACTTCATTCAACATAGAGCCATGACAATTGATTTGAAGATATTTTAAAATCTATATTTCCATCTAAATCCTAATTTTTATTAGATTTTTAATTAAAATTTGCTCAATTAAAGCCACCTGATAGAGTAAACAGGCTCAGAGGTGCCTTTGCTCCATTATCATTTGATATACATGCCATGATCTATAGTGAGGATGGCCCTACACTAGAAAAAGAACTTCACAGAAGATTTGAGAGAGCAAGTAAACAAAGTAAATCCCAGAAAAGAGTTTTTCAAAACCTCTATAGCAGAGGTTAGACAAGTAGTTGAGCAACAGGATTTACTTGATGTTCATTGGAAACTGACAGCAGAAACTGCTGAATATAGGGAGTCTTTAGCAATAGAAAATGCTCGACAAGAACATAATGTCACCTAATAGCTAAACCTCTGTTATAGAATACCAAACCAGCAAAGTATAGAAGCACAAAAAGCAAATCCAGCGTCATTCTGGCTAAACTAGGATACAAAAGAAAAAAGCATACAAACTTAGGGATGAAGGTGAGTTTGTATGCTTGGGTATTGTTAATCAATTAGGAATTTGCTGGCTTAATAATTTATGAAATACACTTTAAATATAGAGGCTGTGCTTATTATTGTCAAACTTCCATACTTAAAAATTTTTCGAAACTTTATGAGCCCCCCTTATTCGACATTAAGGTGGCGCCCATAAGTGATTCACTTCACACTGTTGTTTCAATAACTCCATGTTTTTAATATTAACTTTTTATAGGTGGAGTAAAAAAACCGAAACAAGTATAAGCTTAATTTAATATTAAAATTAGATAAATCTAGGGGGTATCGCTCAATTACCTAGTAATTTTTTGCTAAAAACAAATTTTCCCAAATGAATCCCTAAATATGCAAAGGTAACGAACGCAATATGAGCTGCTATAAACATAGTTCACTCCCTAAGAGTAAACAAGACTATACGTCAGGTTAATAGTTTTCTAACTGACTTATCTCGGTGTGTTGAGAGTTTTAGTTCTAAGTATCTCTTTGCTTTTCCTTTACCCATGTGATCAAGGCACTCGCAAATAATTGAAACATTGTTACTTATCTCTTCTTCGTATTTTGGGCTCGTGTACTTGTGGTATGTTGTTTTCTTAAATCCAAATATGTGCATTGCTTGCTGTTTACTTAGCCTATATTTAGTGAACTACTCGCGCCTAAAGGCATCGAGCTTCCAAGATAATAGCCTAAGCTACTAACCTTTCTTTTTTGACGCTTCGTTGGACACCGCTAGTCGAGCTTTTGACTCGGCTAGTCTTACGATTGCCTCCACGTCCAC
>NZ_JACDWU010000262.1:0-25661 GCF_016464045.1 Pseudoalteromonas sp. bablab_jr011
AGAAACAATCCGTTAAAACGAAAGTCTTCGAATTATCGAAGTTGGATTTTGGATCTGAGAAAAAAGAAGCAGCCTAGCCGTTAAGCTAGACTGTAGAAGCCCAGTGATCAGAGCGAAGCGATGTCGCTGGGTAGTTCACTTAAGAATAACGACAGTTCATAAAAATGGACGTTAAAAGATACCGTTCGTTAGTTTATGCATATAAAGCAGCCTGCGCCATTACTTATTTAAGCGTCAAAACTTAAAGCGTGAAAGCTTAGGTATGTATCGGTTAGTGTCAGACTTATATTTTAGAAAATCATCGCCATGCACTTTCTTCAAATAAGGCTCTTCAATTTGTCGAACAATCACTTCAATGCAAATCCAACATACAAAAGCACATGCCCAAAGCAGCAAATGTGGGAACGTTATACACACCCCTGCCCAAAATAGAAAAATACCAAAGTAAATGGGGTTGCGAGACTTTGCGTAAATCCAGTGGGTAATAAGTGCAGTCGTTTCTTGCTGGTCAACGCCAATACGCCATGAATCTCCCATTTGAATTTGAGACAACAAAGTTACAGCAATTCCGCAGGCGCCAATCAAGGAGCCGAGAAGCTGAAATGGAATTGAAGGAACAAATAGTAGGGGCGCACGTCCTAAGTAACCAAAAAGAACTAGACCAAATGCAAAGCAAAACGTAACCACGAATATAGCCCCTGGTACAATTTCTATTAATGGTGCGTTTATAGATGCTGCTCTTATACCAAAATCACCATTTCTCTTATATTGAACAAAGCTTCTACCGAGGACGGCTAGCGCCAAAAAACTACTAATTAAAATAAGCGAAACCATATCTATCCTTATCGTACATGACGTTAAGAATATGATTGTAAAGTCTATACTTAATAAAGAGTCAATAGGTACCTAAAAATCGTTCAGGTAAAACTTGGGCATTTACGAATAAATGCCCAAGAACACTACTGATCCCCTTTACTATGCACGAGTCGATAGAGTACAGGCAGCACTACCAGTGTTAGCAAGGTTGACGATATTATCCCGCCGATGACCACCGTGGCCAAAGGCCGTTGCACCTCTGCACCTATGCCCGTATTGAGCGCCATGGGCACAAATCCAAGGCTTGCCACTAGTGCTGTCATTAATACCGGACGCAAGCGAATAAGTGCCCCTTCAACAATGCTATTCACTAATTCTCCGGTTTCTAGCAAACGTTGCTTGATGAAGGACAGCATTACCAATCCGTTTAATACGGCAATCCCAGACAACGCGATAAATCCTACCGACGCGGATATGGATAAAGGCATATCCCTTAACCAAAGGGACATTACACCGCCTGTTAATGCCAAAGGGATACCTGTGAAGATAATCAACGCATCGCGTATAGAACCAAACGCAATTACCAGCATTGTCAAAATCACAAACAACGTAACCGGTACCACAATCGTCAATCGTTGACTCGCACTTTCGAGCTGCTCAAAGGTTCCACCATAGTCGAGCCAATAACCAGCAGGTAAATCTACTTCATCATTAATTCTCGCCTGAGCTTCTTCAACAAAAGTGCCAATATCTCTGTCACGCACATTTGCTGTGACAACAATACTACGTTTGCCATTCTCCCGGCTTATTTGGCTAGGTACTTCTTTAAATGCAAGTGTGGCTAATTCGCTTATTGGTACATGCTCACCAGAGGGCGTGACTATGGGAACGCTCTCAAGCTGAGTGAGTTCATTTCGAATGTCGTCGGCATATCGCACGACAATTTCAAAGCGTCTGTCGCCCTCAAAAATCATTCCAGCGGTTTCTCCACCTGTCGCAGCATTGAGCCATAACTGCAAGTCGGCTATATCCAAACCAAAGCGTGCCAATTGATCAGGCTTTGGTGTGACGGTGAAGATTGGAATGCCTTCTACCTGCTCAAGCCTCGCGTCATCAGCCCCTTCAATCGTTGAAATAACGGACAAAATGTCAGAAGCAGATGCAAAGAGGGTATCTAAGTCATCCCCAAATAGTTTTATGCCCAAATCTGCCCTTACCCCACTGATCAATTCATTAAACCGCATTTGAATAGGTTGGGTAAATTCATAATTATTGCCGGGCAAGGTAAACAAGTCCTCTTCAAACGTTTCGACTAGCTCGGCTTTAGTCATTGATGGATCGGGCCATTGTTCCCTAGGCTTCAAAATAACAAACGTATCAGTAATGTTGGGCGGCATAGGATCGGTAGCGACCTCACCCGTACCCGTGCGACCGAATACCGTCTGAACTTGCTCATACTGCATAAGTTTCGCTTCAAGAGTTTTTTGCATTTCAACTGCTTGTTCTACCCCAGTCCCAGGGATGCGTATCGCTTGTACTAAGATATCACCTTCATTGAGCTGGGGAATAAACTCGGAGCCTAATTTACTGCCCATCCATAAACTGCCGACAACCAAAGCACTCGCTGCTACTACCACTAGCCATCTAAAACGCAGCGCTCCGGTTAAAACAGGACGATAGACTGCCTTTGCACCTTTAATAATTGGGCTTTCTTTTTCGCTAATTTTACCTCTCATGAAAATTGCTATCGCCGCAGGCACTACGGTAAAACAAAATACCATTGCGGCAAGCAAAGCCATTATCACGGTCGCTGCCATGGGGTGGAACATTTTACCTTCGACGCCAGTGAGCGTGAACAAGGGGATATAAACAATGGTAATGATCAATACACCAAACAAACTGGGGCGTATGACTTCATTAGTGGCTTCATATACAACATTCAGCCTTTCTTTGAGCGGTAGAGTAGCGCCGTTTTGTTTCTGGGATTCGGATAATCGTCTGATACAGTTTTCAACAATGATAACTGCGCCATCGACAATCAAGCCAAAATCCAGTGCGCCTAAACTCATCAAGTTAGCAGACACATCTGTTTTGACCATGCCCGATATCGTGGCAAGCATTGCCAAGGGTATTACAGCGGCGGTAATAAGTGCAGCTCGCACATTCCCAAGCAAAACGAATAGCACAACGATGACAAGTAAAGCGCCCTCGACGAGGTTTTTCTGCACTGTGTCGATGGTTTTGTCAACGAGGCTTGTCCTATCGTAAACCGCTTCAAGGATTACGCCCTCGGGTAAGCTTGTTTTAATGGTTTCGAGCTTACTGTCCACAGCTTTGGCGACCGTACGAGAGTTTTCTCCCACTAACATCATTGTCGTGCCAATCACTGTTTCTTGGCCATTTAACGTGCCGGCTCCAGAGCGCAGCTCTTTACCGAGGTTGATTTGGGCGATGTCTTGAATTTTTACCGGTACGCCATCAATGATCTTAACAACCACTTGGCCGATATCGTCGATGCCCTTAAGTTGGGCTTCCGATCTGATCAGTACTTGTTGCCCATTTTGTTCTACAAAACCAGCGCCTTGATTCGCATTGTTGCGTTCTAGCGCACTGAGAAGGTCACCTGTACTTATCCCAAAGTTTATCATTGCGACTGGATTAGGATTCACATGATATTGCTTTTCAAATCCGCCTATCGCATAAACCTCGGTCACCCCCTCAACAAGCGACAATTGGGGCTTAATTACCCAATCATGGATCTCCCTTAATGCCATAGCATCATAGGGTTGACCGTTGTCCTGTCGCGCCTGAGGCTCAGCACTTAACGAGTACATGTAAATTTCACCCAAGCCTGTGGAGATAGGGCCCATTTCAGGGGTTAACCCTGTTGGCAATTGCGCCGCGATGGCGGTGAGACGCTCGTTGACGAGATTTCGTGCGAAATATAAATCAGTGCCCTCTTTAAACACGACTGTGACTTGCGACAAACCATAGCGTGATATCGAGCGGGTATACGATAAATTAGGCAAACCGGCCAGCGAGGTTTCAACTATAAACGTTATGCGTTGTTCAGTCTCCAAAGGCGAGTAACCTGGGGTTGCGGTATTTATCTGCACTTGCACGTTGGTGATATCAGGCACAGCATCAATCGGCAATTGTTTGTAACTATACATACCAAAAAAGGCGACAAACAAGGCGAACAACATCATGACACCACGTCGCTCAATGGATAGACGGAGTATTGGTGCTATCATGTTCTCACCTCACCGTTTTTATGGACTTGGCTTTGCTTTTGACAATAAATGCGCAGGTAATTAGTCATCATCGCCCGCCTCCATTTTTAATAAATCAGCTTTTAGTAGATAGCTATTTTCTACAACGACTTGCTGGCCTATTTGAACGCCCTTCACAATCTCTACTAAACGGTTGTCCGTGTTCCCAATCTTTACTTGGCGGGGGTAAAATCGCTCCCCTTCTTTGACAAAAACAATGGTTTGCCCATCTAACTCTTGTATTGAACTTTTGGGGAGAGCCAGATTGACTTCTTGGAACCCAATCTGAATATAACCCTCTACCATAGCGCCTAAAGGCCAATAACCACTGCCATTATCAACGTTCACAAACGCGATAGAATAAGGTTTGTCATCAGGTGAGGACGTAATGTGGCTTATACTTGATTGTTGCTGCAATTCCTCAAGCCTTAAAGTGACTTCCATATCAGCGGCAATACGAGTACGTTGTTTGGGGAAAATAGCCAATTGAGCAATTGCGCGAGAGTAATTAGCAACAGAAAGCAGTACTTGACCGTTGGTGAGCTCACCATCATTGGCGTGTCTAGCTATGATTTTTCCAGACATCGGTGAGGTGATTGAGTATTGATTTAAACTCTCGTTTGACTCAATGATTGCCAGTGTGTCACCTTTTTCTACTTTATCTCCAATATTCACCATGATACGTTTTACAACACCGTCGAAGCGGGCACGAATATGACTCAGTGACGCAGGATCATGAACTATCCGCCCAAAGGTTCTGGTTGTGAGCGATAATGTTCCTGATGCGGCCGATGCAGTCACGATATCGTGTTCAAGCATCCGTTCTTGAGATAACACTACGTACTCGGGTCTTTCTTCGGCTTCCTCATCGTCATCATCAGCCAGGGCGACAGAAGCAAACAGTAAAGTAACTAGCATGACTAACATGCCAAGCAAGTCACGTGCGCTAGTAACTAATGTAAATTGTGATTTATTCATTATTTTTTCTCTATTCATTGTGATGATTGAGCAGACGTCGAGGGAGAGTCAGAAAACACGGGAATTCCCGTAAGTGCCTCTAGATCTGCGCTTCGAAGGTGAACTAAGCCTGCGGCTTTTATCATAGTTCGTTGCATATCTATGAGTTGCTGTTGCGTTGTCACCCACTCTATGTAGTTGTAGCGACCACTTTCATAGCCATCCCGCGCCAATTTCAATGCAGATTCCAATGTTGGGACGACATTGTCTTGAAGGGTCGTAACAGTGAGCAAGGCTTGGTCTTTTGCGCTAATGACTTGATTTAATTGGCGAGTGAGTTCACGAATTTTCGCTTGTTTTTGATAGTCTATACTGTCAAGCAATGCGCGCTGTTGTTCGTATTCACCTAGATTCCGCTGCTTGGTATTTAACGGCACCGAAATACTGGCGACTAACGCTGTGTCATCAATTCCCTGCATTCTTCGGATACCGGCTTCCCACGCAATGTCGAACTGCTGACTGGCCTGAACCACTCTCAATCTGGCCTCTTGTACCCGATAGTTATCAGCATAAAGCAGAACGTGTGGATTGCTTTGAAGCTGTGAAAGCATATGTTCAAGTGATAGTGAATTTGGAAACGATAACAGTGTCCCTTCAACTTCCGCAAACACAGCGTTAGTGTCACCCCACATGATGGCCAGGTCGCGTTTATACTCATTGAGTTTTTGTTCACTTATCAATAACGACAAACGCGCCTGCGACAACGCTGACTCTGCACGTTTTTTCTCAAGTGGTGAAGAAGCCCCCGCTTCAACCCGTGTAGAGACTGTCTGAAGCATTGTGCGAGCCAGCATTTCAGCTCGTTGCTCAGTCTTGTGCAACGCTTGTTGGACAATGACATTGATATATCGTCGAGTTGTTTCACCCAAGATGTCCAGCGTACGAATGCGCCGTTGTGTAAGCAGTTGTGCTTTTTTTGAACTCACCACATTCATTCGGCCGCTGACTTTATCTCCAAGCTCGATGACCGACGATAAGGTCAGTGTCAATTCGGCATCTTTAATACCAGACACTTCGCCTGTTCCCAACACATTATCAACTTCAACCCCAACAGACATTTCAGGTCGTAAGCTGGCCATTTTTGATTCACCATCCAAAGCCGAAGATTTAAATTCGAACACAACTAAATCTGGGTTGTTTGATAATGTGCGTTTGAGCGCATTTTCAAGCGTGATTGAAGACTTTTGCGCATTGGCAGATTGAACAGATATGCTCATGGTTACCAGTGCAGCAGATATCAATTTCAGATACGCTGAGCTAGCTTTTTTTATGCCCAGTGGGCGTGAAGAACTCATAAAAGAACCTTTTGTTCATAAGATAACGACATACATGGAAAGCACCCATGCAAACATATAGGAGGGAATGGATTAATGTTGAGGTGGGCGCAAAAGGCCTTCGACTAGGCCGTCAGTGACGTTGCGGGAATAACTGTATTGATTGGTATATAACGGTTTAGATACGTCATTTATTGGGTGCTGTGCCAGAAACTTAATCTGTCCACATTGACACAGCACACAATGGAAACACTTAGACTCTTCACTCGACGTATTATCACCAGCATTTACATTTTTTTCGGGAACATCATAAGTGCCTATCGACTTTGATTGTTCAGGGACTGACGATACCTCCGCAGGGTAGTCATCGCATTGAGCGGCGAACGAAAAGCCCGATTGACACATGAGCAAAGTAATAAGTAGCCATGCCAACCTACGCAGTTTTGATGTGCAATTAAAAATTGGCATTTTCTTATCAACTTTGCGCATTAAGCGCTCGCTGTCTTTCATTTCCAGCATCTTCGAGGATCATTTTTGCCCCGCGCAACACAACGCACGAAACTATCACACCGATAACCAGATCAGGCCATCGAGAATCGAGCCAAAACACCAAAACGCCAGCAAAGATAACACCTAAGTTGGCAATCACATCGTTGGCTGAAAATATCCAGCTTGCCCGCATATGCACTTCTTCATTTCTTTGTTTGCGTATGATCACAAGACAAATGACATTAGCAACCAGTGCAACTGCCCCCATAGCCATCATTAGTCCCGATACAGGTTCGCTACCGTAAATTGACCGTCTTACAATATCAATGATAATCAACACACCCAGTGCCATCTGAAAAAAGCCGCTAATTCTAGCCGCATTGGCTTTGTGCAATAGCGATTTACCAATAGCATAAAGGGCAACACCATAGACAACTGCGTCGGCGAGCATATCAAGTGAATCGGCTATTAATGCGGTTGAATGAGCAAGCAACCCGATCCCCATTTCTATAACAAACATTGTCGCGTTTATTCCCAAAAGCCAATACAAAACCTGTCGTTGAGACTGGTCTTTTATTTCAACTTCGCACCCACATCCGCTCATTAGAAACACACTCTTTACTGATGAATAGTATGAGTATAAAGTCTATACTTGGTATAGAGTCAACGGTTAGGAGAAAAAAATGAAAATTGGTGATGTCGCAAAGACGACAGGTTGTAGTATTCAGACCATTCGTTTTTATGAAAAGAAAGGGCTATTGCCTGAGCTCAAGCGCTCAAGTGGAAATTATCGTGTCTACGACAAGGGGACTATTGAACAACTCCTATTTATTAAACAGTGTCGTTCATTGGATATGTCTATCATGGAAGTAAAAACGCTCATGGACAGTCGTTCGAAGCCAGATCAGAGCTGTTCAAATATCAATACGTTAATAGCTAAGCATTTATCAGACGTCATTATTCGCATTGAAGAGCTAAACGCATTAAAGTCATCACTCGAAAATATGGCGTCAAAGTGTGATCAAAACAAAACCATTAGGGACTGTGGCATTTTAAATTATTTACACACTTAAAAGTGTAAGAAGCACACAGTTTCACTGTGCGCACTCGCCTCAACGTGTATCTATCGGCTAACATTCGTCATTTGTGTAGATTTATAAGGCAAAAATCAATAGCCTGAACTTTTGATACTGAGTCAGCCATGCATATTCATTTGTGGCCCTACAAAGCGATTTACATCGGAATCAGTCCTGATAATGATGTTCATGCACATCATGCTGTCCAAATTTGCATTGGTTTAGACAAAGACATCTCGGTTCAAGATTACAAGGCACAAAGTATTCACACCGGACAATGTATTGTGATTTTCGAAGATGTCCCTCACAAGGTTTTGGCACAGGACAATCAGATTGTAGTCATCTATTTAGAGCCTGAAGATAGGCAAAACCAACAATTTCTCAAAGCCTTACGTCAAGCTAGGAGTGATGGAATTAATACTCTGCCGCTTACTAGCAAAGAATTGGGATCCATTTCTCAGCATCTATTTACTGACGTCGATATCGACAAAGTGTGGAAAACAGTAAATAAAGCGGTAGGGCTAGTCTATAGTCCTGCGCTTTCATCGCGCCCTGAGGATAAACGGGTACGAGCGGTCATCGACATTATTGCTTCGCAGAGAGGTTGTGCAATCGATATGGCGTTTTTATCATCGAAGGTTTTCTTGTCCCCAAGTCGCAATCAAGTCCTAATTGCTCAGCCCAGCTCCTGATGATAGACCTGTAATATGAATAGCTTATTGGTTGATTAGAGCGACGTATACTCCGAAACAAATAATCACTGGGTTGCAATTTAACTTCTTGAACCCAATGGATAATACTTTGTTGTGTTCTCGGAGTTATCTCAAATTGAACTTCGATCCCTGTTTTCTTCTGCGTTAATTGAACCCTTTCAAATACTTGATCGAGAGTAGCGACGTCTCGAACTTTTAAAGAGAGTAAGTCACATGATCTTAGCTTGCTATCTATAGCCAAATTCAGTAAAGCTAATTGCATCAAGTTGTTTTGAATTTCAATTCGAGTGCGAATACGCCAAATCTCTTCAAGCTTGAAAGGACGTTTCACACCAGTAGCATTGTGGTTTAGTTCTGGTTTCATAGTGACCTCCTATTTAAAAGTCACTATGAGGATAGTGGATGTATTACTGATTAGGATTTGGAAAGAAATGAATTTCGAAAAATCGAGCATTAGCAATCCATGAATAACTACTGGTATGGCAAAGCAGTTGCTTTTTATGCCACAGTATCCGCAACAAAATATCGTTTTTCAGCACAATAAGAGGCAAACGAAGAAGTAATGTGAAGACATAAAAGCTTTATACTGCGTGCTCTATTATCTAACTGCGTAACGTTAAACCTTCGCCCTATAGTAGTTGCGGTCTCTCTACCATGAGCTATCGCGTTACGGTGATCCTTGACTTCGGTTAAGACAAAGTGCTGCACACCTTCTGGCAGTGGTGAGCGTTCTAAATCAAAAAAATTCCACACGTTCTCTAGCTGTTTAATAGAAATATTCATTGAGCCACCTGATGGAAAAACAGAACTGTCAACATTAGTCACTTCAGTATCACTTGTTACTGCGAGAACAAGTTTATGACGATTTTCCCACACTTTGGAGGCTCCGCACTCTCGAAGAGCTTTAAAATGAGAATCAAACAGCGAGCACAATACCGCACTTTTAAAATGATTGGCAGGAGCTTCTTCTTGCCCAATAACTTCTAATGCTCGTGTGACTGATTGTGTAATTGCGAACTCAAGTGCTGCATACATTGCAACAAACACCAAGCCTTTCTGAGCACGATAGAAGTCTGAATTTTTAGTTTCTTCAGTCAGTGCCTCATCTGACAAATACTCTAGTATTGAATCTAGTTGCCTCAAGCGATTCATAACACCAGCATCAATATCATTAAACATTATCTACAAACCTAACTCGACAATACTCGACTCTTTCGCGTAAGCGAGGCCCTGAATTTGTGGCTCCAGTTGTCAAGCGGCGTAACTCTTCATCATCAATCCAGTTGGCTACATTTGATCCGCTAATATCAACTCCTTCTTCAATAGCATCGGCAGCTCCAATAGCAATGGCTTCAAAAAGCACTTGTGGTGTACTTCCTTTATTGCCGCGTTTAATTCCATTAGGTAAGACAGCTCTTAGTGATTCAAATGTTTTTTCAAACAGCTCTCTATACTTCTTATAGTTAAAATGTACCGATGCATCGGCCATAAAGTCATTTAGAAATATCTCTACACTGTGTTTAAAATCATCACGTTTTGTTTTGTAAGCCAAAAACTTCAAAACAAGCTCTTCTCTGGTACCGTCTTTCGCTTTAGTTGATGACACATTAACAACTTTGTTGAAGTCATCATTTTTTGCAAGTTCAATGATAAAATCATTAAATTGCCCTCTAAATACACAAGCTCGAATTTCTTGAGGAGTTAATTTGATTCCACCAGTATTCAATCTCTCAAAGAGGTCGAATCGTACTTTTAGATCACTTTTATCGCTTAGTGTTGTTACCTTAAGCGGACGTAAACTGAACTTCAAACGAAGTGAATGAGGCAGATCATTAAACGTTGCTCCATTGAACTTAGACAGGATATCTAGCCCCTTAAGTTTAAGAGGCTTATCCAGCCCAAAACTTTCTATTTGCTCTGGGGTCCCACAAAAATGAATCAATGAGTTAAGCCTTTGTACGCCATCTATTAACTCCCAAGATCCATCTCTATTTGCAGCCATGAACAAGTTAGGAATAGGTATTCCCAATAAAACAGATTCTACAAGTTTAGACTGGTTATCTTCGGGCCAACGAAATTGCCTTTGGTACTCAGGAGCAATGTTGATAATTGATTCATTCGCCATAGAAATCAACTCTTTAACAGATATATCAAATGAATCAAAATCTACTTTCCTAGTCTCTTGATCGAGTTGATTCATATAATCTTTCATGTGTTCTCCAGTGAGCTATCTAAGTTTATTCCAGTGTAACAACAACTCATATTTTAGTCGATATTAGTCAATAGGTTAGTGAATGGTGACTAGAAACACTATCTAACTATTCATGGAGGACTGAGGGCTAAGCTCACGTCGATATTCTTGTAAACTCTCACATTACAAGACACCACAACGATTAGAAAAAGCATTCGTAAAGTGCAAAGAAAAAGTGTACTAGCACACAATGGGGCAAAAACGTTTTAGAAATGGCAGCGTACCGATGCAATCGCTGCCATTTTAGGATGATAGTTTAATACTTGGTATGAATCTTTATTCTACTCACACACTTGGAATTGATTGAAATTTTTCTATTTTCAGCAATATAGAAGAGCTTCGCGTCTACCCCTTACTGGTTATTGTTCTAGGCGCAGTAGCTCCTCTCTTCAAATTTTGACAAAAAAAAAGACCGATTAACGGTCTTTTCTTATTTTATTTTTTGCTTATTCGGTGGTGCATCCATAAATAACTACCGAAAAAAACTACATTACCAAAAATGAAAAAGGTCAAACCAATAGCTTGGATTTCATTCATCTTGATCGTCCTCCTCGGAACCATTTAGGAAAGTTATATAGAAACCTATCACAACAGATGCCAACATACAAACAAAAGCAATGACTAGCTTTATAAGTCCTTGAATTTGAATTTCGTAGCATGTTTTGTTGTCGAAACCACACGGCCAAACATATCCGCAAAACCACTAACAGAGAGCTCTGGAATATAGCCAACAATTGTTGCTAATAAGATTAGTTCAACCATGATCTTATTTAGCATTTTGTTTTTCATAAGCAATTCATTTGAATCTCCTCAAAGTAAATTTGAGGGTTCACACCCTTGAGGGAGTAATCCCCCAAGGGTTGTTTATGCTTCAAATAGCAATTCTGCCGTTTCACAGGCATTTGCGATTGTCACATTGTGTATCACAAGCAAATCTACAGTCTTTCTATATTTTTCAATTAATAAAAAGTGAGTAGTTTTTGCTATGAAGTGTCTGATAACCATATCTGGATAGTATCCATTGCGGTATGCTGCGAAATGACGTAGCTGAGAACCACCAGCTTTTGCCATTTCAATATGATGTTTACTCATTGCTCCTCCAAAGAAAGGGGGAGCTTCCCAAGCGGGGGGCTCCCCGCATGGGTTGGTTGTAAAAATCTAAAAGGTTACTTCAACCTCAATGTCACCTTTTGGCTTACAAACGCAAGGTAATATCTCACCTTCATTTGTAAAGCCAATTGGTTCATCGATATATTCGACATTGCCCTTTAGTAATTTGATGCGACACGCCCCACAAAAACCTGATTTACAGTTAGATGTAGGGGCAACACTATTCAGCTCTAAAGTCTGTAATAGTGTTCCATTTGTGTCATTGTAAACTTGACCAGAAACGCTAATCATTTGACACCTCCAGTATTAACAGAGATGTCAACAGGTAAGCGAAATGAAAAAGCACTAGGGCCTGCTAAGTTGTAGGTGTCCAGCCAGTCCATACTTTTGCTGCCATTAGGTATATCTAAAGGTGGCATATAAATATCAACAAACTTTCCTTCTCTACGTAGTCTTGCAGCTAATGCTTCTGCTTTTTCTTGACCTGCTCCAGAAGCATCCTTATCAGCAAAAATTAATACTGAAGTCACATTATCTGGAATTTTAACCATTTCTAGCAAAGTGTCCGAATAACATGACCACATAGGACAGCCTGTAGCCTCGCGTACAGCTAATGCAGTTTCAATCCCCTCACATACGCCAATGAAGGTGTTATCTCCTTCAGTTACAGGTGAGTCAATTTTGATAGAACATCCACCAATATAGCTTGGCGGAGGCATTAACATTTTCGCATTAGGTACATCAGCTTTTAAGCCTTGATTGTTCAGGAAAATTCGATGAATCGTGATTCGATTACCATCTGAATCAGTCATTGAGCCTAATAAACCGTGAAGTTTCTTAGGCTTAGACTGACCATCTCCCCACCAAAGCTCATCAGCATACCCAAGTGTATACGGTAGAGTTTTCGCATCAGTTTTAAGTCCACGGCTGTTCAAGTAAGCTTGTATCCGACCAGATTGATCATGAGCTGCAGGAATAGCGTGTTGAAAAAGCTTCTCAAGTTTTGCGACTCGTTTTGCTTTTTCATCATCGTTAATACCTTTTGGCTGTGAAGCTTTCACATTTTGAACGTATTCGCGCGAGATGCTTGATAAGTCACCACCACAGATATCGATTATTTTGTTTAAAGCGTCGCTTTTTGAGCAACTCTCCATAAACGCAATTACATCTATTCCACCGGGTAAAGCACCTACATCGTTATGGTATGCACCACCGGTATCAACCCAATCTCGGAAAAGGCGAAACTTAGTTCTTCCGTTTCCAGTTTTTGGGCATGGTACTTGTGGTGAACCACCGTGGTTACTTGATTTTGAAACTGCTTCATTAAGTCCTGGGTAGGCTGAGTAGACAGAAGACCACCCGCCATTTGACTTAACTAAAGCAAGTACTTTATCTATTTTTGATTCAATCATTACAACTCTCCTATTCCTCAAGACGACCCTAAAGCGTCCTGAATACAAGGCGCTTTAGGTGGTCGCCTCGAATAAAAAGAAGAGTTAGCCCTAAGGCTAACTCATACGTTTAGCCTTGAGCTTGAGCTCGTTGTTGACCTTCAAATAAAGGTCCCCACTTAGCACGTAATGAAAGAATCGTTCTACCGCCAATGTATACCTCTCTCACTTCAGTGTTAGGTATTGACGATGGGATTGGCATAATTGCCTTTTTAATTACATTATTCATGCGTATCTCCTCCAAAGAGTACAAAAAAGGGGATACGCCCCTTATGGGAAGTATCCCCACAAGGAATGGTTTTAATTTGAGTTAGATAAGACCGCGCTCAGCAAAAGAGACAGTATTTTCGCCAATAATGATGTGATCTAACACTTGTACATCAATATGATTGAGTGCATGTTGGATCTTAGTGGTTATTAGCTTGTCTGCTTGCGATGGTTCGGCAATACCTGATGGGTGGTTGTGCGCTAAAATGACAGAAGATGCATTCTTTTTTAGTACACTTTTTACAATCTCCCGAGGATAAACACTTGCAGCATTTATCGTTCCGGTAAACAGTATTTCTTTGTCTATAAGTCTATTTTGGTTATCAAGATAAAGCATGTAAAAGACCTCATGCTCCAATCCCTTTAAATGGACCTCTAGATAATCTGTGACTTGGGTAGGGCTCTTAAAAATAGCACCTCGTCTCAGCCTATTGTTTAGAAGCTTCTTGGCTGTTTCAATAATTTCATCAGAGCTAAGCTCTGACGTGATTATATATTTACCAGTTTCTTCATTTAGTTTTAAGTTAGAAATAGTCATTGTCTCCTCCAAAGAAACATTAAGCGGAGACAATTACCCAGAGGATAATAATCCCCTATGGGTTGATTTAAGTTTGTTGAACACAAGCAAGCTGAACTCGCTTATGCTAAATCTAGGGTTAAACCCAAAGTAACAACGAGACGTCGGTACTTGTTCTACACAAATACAAGGATCTGAGTAGCTTTTATGCTTTATCAAAATTAATTACCTTACGGTAAATTTGATAGCAAGGTGCCATCATTAAATTAATGATAAATGCAAAAAAATCAATTTGGCTTATATGTAGTAGTGTGTGTGATTCATAGACATCCTTTCTATACTTGGATGTTATGAACGATGAAATTCAACAAAGACTTAAGTGGATAAAGCTTTATCAAGAAACAAACAACGCAGGTTTAGTTTGTCTGCGTTGTGGAATATCTAGGCCAACATTACGAAAGTGGTGGTCTAGGTATCAAGAGCAAGGTCTTGATGGCCTTAAAAGTTTGAGTAAAAGACCCCACAGTTCACCAAATCAAAAAATGTCTCCAGAATTGGAAGCTAAGATTTTAGTCTTAAGAAAATCTAGAAACTTAGGCGCTCGAAGAATCCAAAGTGAGTTGCTTAGAAATGAGCAAATTAAGTTAGGGCTAGCTACTATTCATAAAGTGCTTAAAAAGCACCAAGTTGACCCTATAGTTATTTATCGTAGAAAGCCTGACTTCAAAAGATACTCTAAGCCTATTCCTGTCGAAAGAGTTCAAATGGACACCTGTAAAATAGCCCCTAATTTATACCAGTACACAGCTATTGATGACTGTACACGCTATCGAGTGTTAAGGCTTTATAAGCGACGTAGTGCCACTAATACCATTGACTTTGTAGAGTCTGTAATTGAAGAAATGCTATTCCCTATACAGCGATTTCAGACAGACCGAGGTACAGAATTTTTTGCTGAAAAAGTGCAAAAGTTATTAATGAGATACAAGATAAAATTCCGACCAAATAAGCCAGCTTCACCGCACCTTAATGGCAAAGTTGAACGCTCTCAAAAAACAGATAAAGCTGAGTTTTATGCAACTGTTGATTTGGAATCTGAAGATATTCACGAGCAACTTTCTGAGTGGCAGCACTATTACAATTGGGAGAGACCACATAGTGCTCACAATGGAAAAACGCCGATAGAAAGGTATTTTGAAGTTAGTGAACAAACGCCATTTTCAGATGAAATTGAGGGGTTTTATCAAGCGCATAATGAACGTGTTCAATTATCCAATTACAGAAGGGATTTAGAGATCGCAAAATTGAAACGATCTCTATGAATCACACAGATTTCTATAATTGTCTTTGCCCCAAATTTTTCGAAGAAAGGAGCTGAAAGATGACTGGCGGCGATATCTATAACTTTCATGTCACTGTCCTTTGCCATTTTCTTAGCGTAAGACATCATTGCCGTTCCGATGCCATTAGCCTGCACCCGTGGAGAAGTCACAATCTAAGTGATATGAGCACGGTTTATTTTAGGATCGATATCCAGCCCAAAGACAGTCTTCTAAATAAGAGTTACTATAGTCACAAAATATCAAATTATTTTCAGTCATAATATTCCAAAAATTAACTAGTTATTATTTATCCCACATGGGAGTGCAGTTAAACGCTCGTTCCCAAACGCGGTCACGTTGGAAAGTTAGATTAACTTTACCATTTATATTATTTTACTTGTTTGCTTTATCTTTGCTTCTATCTTGGCTAACCAAATCAGCGGAATAATAATTAAAGAAGATCCTATAGCCAAGCTCAGGTCCGGTATTTCATCGAACCACAGCACCCCTACAACTACAGCACCTAATAAACCAGTGTATTCGGCACTGGAAATTTTACTGGCTTCGATTGCTCTATATACCAATACACATATACCAGCATAAATTAGGATAAAAGTGTTGGAGCCTGTTGCCGTTAACATTGGAGTCCAGTCCCAAGGTTTGCCTTCCCATAACGCCAACCCAAGTGCGGCTGGGATACCTACTAGGTTGGTGAGCATTAAAGTTTGGAACACATTATGATGCTGAGGTAATTTACGAACCAATAAATTATTTACAGCCATAGTCAATGCGACGACAAGAGCGGCAATCGCTGCCCAATTAATTTGTGTTGGTTTGACCACGATAAGTACGCCGATAAAGCCCAAAACAGCAGCAGCAATTGAGTGGCTAGTCAGCTTTTCCTGAAATAATATCATGGCTAACGGCAGCATAAGCAAAGGCGCTGTATAGAAAATAGCATTTACGGTAGCTAACGGCAGAGCGCCCAGAGCGAATACCATAAATATTGTCCCTAATAACCAAATGTGGCCACGTATAAAGTGCCATTTGAGGCCAGCGAAGAGGCTTTGTTTATTACTGAGTAGACAAAATGGAAGTAGAATCAGCACTGCGGTCAATTGACGAAATAATACAAATTGGTATATGGCAGTATCTGCTGGCAGAGTTTTTATCAAAGCGTCAGAAAAAACACCAATTATATTTCCGATGATAAGTAATGTCATCGCGAGTCCGACAGTTATTTTGGGCATTTCATTACTCCTGCTACATTCTAGAAAATGTCAATGGAACTGAATTAATAGAGTTACGTTTGTAAAACGGTTATATGATTAGCGTATTCCATACCTTATATGATGTATAATGTTTAAAATTTTTTTAGTATGAGCTAAATTTATAATGAAGTTGCCTCCTTTACGTGCCCTGCAATGCTTTGAAGCTGTTGCGCGACTTAATAGCTTTTCCAAAGCTGCTGAGCACCTCAATGTGACTCAAAGTGCGGTTAGTCACCAAGTTCGATTACTCGAAGACTATTTGGGTGGAACTCTGTTTAACCGACAGGGGCGTTCTTTTTCCTTGACTAAGGTCGGGAAACGTTACTTTGAAGAAGTGACTAACTCATTAGGAAATCTATCAAATGCCAGTCAAATGATACGTCACGGGAAATCAGGCAATCTTCGTTTGGCTTTATATAGCTCTGTGGCGGTGAACTGGTTGATACCGAAGTTAGAAGATTTTAGAAATCAGCACCCAGAAATAGAAATAACTTTAAATATGGTCGGGGATCAACCGGATTATAATGACCAATTTGCGGATTGTTTTATTTCAGTGAATCCACCGGAACGTAACTTTGTCAATCAATTCATGTTTACTGAAAAACTTTATCCCGTGTGTGGAAAAAAGCTTTGGCAGCAGTTAAGAAATAAGCCTCTACCTGATTCATTATGGCAACACCCGTTATTATCAGTACAATACTCAGATACAAATGAAAGTCTCGGTGACGACTGGTTACGTTGGTGTATGAGTGGTAAATTTGAATTACCCAAAGACGTCAAAATTAATCAATTTAGTCATGTCTTACTTGCCGCTGAAGCGGCTCGATATAATTTGGGAATTACCCTCATTAATAATTACATGATGGATGATCAGGATCGCCAGCAAAGTCTTGTGCGCATACCTATGCACGAGCTTAATACCGGAGATAACTTCTATTTTGTCTATAAGGAAACACGAGCTAGGCAACCTGATATTATGAAATTAGGTCGTTGGCTTAAACAGCAGTGTTATGAACTGGAATCAGCTTAGCTATTTAAATTAGAGTTGAAGGTGAATACTAGCTACTTAGAAGTAGCTGTCAGCGTCCGTTTAGTTTTGTTAGTTGCCAGTCAAAATGAGTTTGCCAGAGGCCTTTATTGGCTATTCACTGTCAGTTTTAATTCAACTCTATAAATCAAATCTGGCAGATCAAGTTAAGACTTATTCACATAATGATTGTTAACATAATGATTCACATAATGATTGTTCAGCTTATAGCCGCATTTTAAAACATTGTGTTTGCTTTAAAATGCGTCCAAAAGGGCGCATTACTTGGTTAAGCAATTAATTTATTTTTAATTACTTGTTTTAGAATCGAGGGTAACTCTTCAACGGTTTGAATGTTGAGTAATTCCTGATTCTCAAAGCCATAAAGCATTCCTGTATTTATACCAATGCATACAATTTGAATACCTAGAAGTTCCGACATTTCAATCGACTTTTCTAAATACTTTAGATCGCTTGCTTGACCATCAGTAATGATAAAAACAACTTTCTTTTGCTCGACACGAAGTGACAGCCTACGAATTACAGAATAAAGACTTAACCCTGTATGTGTTCCGCCTCTACTACTGACTCTAAAGTTATCTTTAACGGCTGTAGTTGTTGATTTAAAACACTTTGCTTCATATAGGTAACCGGCACTGAAATATATGCATTCACTATTTACGCCTTTCAACTTATCTATTGCTAAGTTAATTGCAAGCGCAGAAGTATTAACACCATTCATATCATCAGCACTCATTGAACTAGACCTGTCTACGAGAACTGATATCGCCATTGTTGGAGCTTTAGTAATTCTTTCTGATTTAAAAACATTAAAATTACCAGCTTTTACTCCAGCAAGTCTATTTGCCTCAACAGTTCTACCTTGCTTAGAAAAATTCACACTTTTTCGGTCTAACTCATAAATTATTTTATGGAGTTCTCGACTTATAGGTGTTGAAAGTCTCTTAGCTAGGTTTAGCTCTGCAGTACCAACTGTGCCACGATCATTTTTTGATATTAAAGGAGCATTGAAGTCAATTAGTTGCTCCATATCATTACTTGATCTTACTTCATCAGCCATTTTCTCTAGCTCGTTATTAACTTGTTCATGCAAATCTGCCATGAGCTGACTTTCATCGGCATTTAGGCATTCATTTACAAAATTAATAACTTGCTGGCTAACATTTGAGTTTTGACCTTGGCTATCGCCCGGTTCAAACTCTATTTTTTTAAGTAATTGAATGATCTGTTCTGTAAGTTCATAACTATGTTGGTTAGATTGAAGCGTTGGTATCGTATCCAATAACAAAATTAAATCTTGTACTGGTTTTTGGCCAATACAATCAGTTAATAAAGCTAATGCAATTTCACAGAACTCCTTTAGTTGTACTTGGTTGTTAATTTTATATCGACCATAATATACAACTACAGCTTGCAGCAGTAATGAAGGTGGGAAGCTATCAGTTGGTTTACTGAACCATCCCTTTTTAATACCTTGAGTAACCATCTTAGATAAATTTAAGATGGCGCCCGGCCACTCCAGACAAACCATTCTTTCCATACGAATATCCTCAATGCCATTTCTAATAGCATTGAAAAATACCCCTTTTTCATACGACTTAGCTGTCCATGTTCTATCGGTCCATCGTAGATGGCCTACTTCATGATCAATAGCGCCTTCCAAAAGTTCGAGATAATCGGGGTTTTCAAGATCACCTACGGGTAAAGTAATGCTGTTGTAATCTGTATAGCATCTGTTACCAGTTAAGTTAATCGTAATGTCACCACGGTTACTCATTACTCTTGAAAGCATTCTAAATCGTTTTAATAGTTTTGATTTATTCATTTGCATCTCCTCCAGAAATGTTTAAGAGGGGGATACACCCACAAGGGGTGAGTATCCCCTGTGGGTTTAGAATTAAAGGAAGCTAGATTGCTTCCTTAATTTGTTACCAATTAAATCCAAAATCACCTAAAGAGTTGTTACGCTCAGCGGGCTCGAAAAAAACGGTTTCTTCTTTAGGCGCTAGGTCAAATTCAAATGAATTTTCTTGATCAGCTGTTTCTAAAATGATTGAACTCTCAGAAGCAGTTTCACTAGATTTACCTGAAACGAAAAGGCTCGCTACGTCGGTATCCTCATGTGTAATTACTTCCGGCTCTGGTGTTGCACTATATTGAGGTTTTCCTTCAGCATGAAGGCGAAGTGTGTCTTCATTACTCATTACGAGTAACCAGTTGGTTAACTCTGAAAATGAATGACCTTCAATGTAGCCACTAGAAGGTAAGTTATTTAAAACCTCCTGTATTGTACTAACCACGTTTTCAATACCATTATCTACAAATGATAAATCAATAAGTTTATTCATCATTCTTCTAAATGGTGAACGTACTTTTTGGCTTACGCGATTAACTGGCGTTTTGTCTTTAAACCAGTTTGTTTTATATACACTGCCTGCTTCTTTAGCGATTTCTTGCCAAAGAGTTTCTGCAACATCGTTTTTGATATCGTCTTCATCATCATCAAAAAGCGCTTTCATAGCCAAAGGCTTTGTAAACGACAGTTTGAATTTTGATTGGAACTCAACCTGAGATAAAGCGTATTTATAGATCAGTGCAGCGATATCTGAATTTTCAGCCATATGTTGATTAACTGAAATATCATATTCAGCAATTAATACTGATACTTCATCTTGCCAATCACGCTTTATTCCATCAAGCTCTGACTTAAGCTCATCTAACCTGGTCGTTGGGACAACCGTAAAGTCTCCATACTTAACACCATAACTATTAAAAGTTCGTGTAAGCCGGTTGTTGTACTTCGTTGTAAGCTTCAGCTTGCTTCTAGGAAACCACTGTAATTTACTCCCCTTGATTTGATTAGATGATACTTTCTGACCATCTAGTTCTATCTTTGCGTTCGGTAAAGTTGATTCACCACATGGCGATCTTAATTGCCAGCCTAACAAACATGCTCCATTTTTAAGTGAAGTGTTTTGTTCTGCTAACTCTTTGCCGTTTGCGATTGCTTCGTTTGATAAAGACATGTTGTCTCCTCCAATTTGATAAAAAAAGGGGAGACTTCCCTGTTGGGGAAAGTACTCCCCAAAGGGTTGGTTGATTAATAGGACCTGCGATTTGTTACATCACTTCAATATCCCATGTATTTTGATTAAAGTGGCCTATTCCAATAAGTGAATAACCTCTTTGTTCTTTATTTTTGGCAAGAGCATTTCTCTCACCGTTTACAGACATAAAAACCCATTTCCATTCAGTATTATCATTTTTGAACAACACATATGTCGTATTTTGGAATGATGTTACAGCCCAAAATTTACCTTCACCGGCATGATGATAAACATCAAACGGGTTATTGCATTTCAGATTACCTTGAGCATTGAACATAACTTGAGCTCGACAGTTTACAAAGTCACAGCTCTTCATTTTCTCATCCGAATGAATAAGAAAATAAGGATTGCCGTTCCTAATGTAATCAATCTTATCGGTTGCCTGAATTAACTCAGACATACTCATTGCTTTAATGTCTCTTACATTGTCAATTTTAAGTGGGCCTTTCCCCCCTTCAATGCGGAGGTATTTACCATTTGATGGTTGGTAGCTAAAACCAATAAAACGACCATTTTCAACTTCAAAGCACTCAAACACTGTGTCCCCTCTCTCAACTTTTAAGTTAGCCGAGTCAGAGGATGTGTTAGTGTTTGAGATGGTTACTTTTTTTGAATTAACTCGCCAAGTGGTTTTTTAATATCATCACCCCATACTCGTTGAACAACAGAATTAACCTCTTCAATTTCATCATTATCAATGGAACCTAAAAACGAAAATTCAAATGACTCATATGGAGAACGATTGGCACCAAATGTCATCATGTAAAAACCCCAGTGGACTAAAGTTCGTGTTGAAAAAACACACCCTAATCCATTATCGATGTTGCCATCGTGATCTTTACCTAATGCAGCTGTTCTTAAAGAGTCAGCTGTTTGTACCATAAGCTTGCGAATCGACAATGTTAGTTTCGGAAAATTCTTTTCCAAAATTTCCAACTCAACTGCTTTGCTTGGATATTTAGTTTTTAACCAACCAAAACGCGAACGTAATGCTTGGTCTAAACGCTGTGAAGTAATATACCTATCACTATCCCCACCACCGGTAGTATTTGCTGTAGCAGCTATTCGACAGCTAGCATGTTTGTTTATGGTTTCACCGAAAACACTAAGTGTCCAAGGCTTGCCTTCAACAAACAAATGAAGCGATGTTGATAAATCTTCATTAGCTTTATCCACTTCATCTAAGATAACTAAACCACCGTATTTGTATCCGCATGCAGCTTGGCTGTATCGCTTGCGAGTGACATTATGACCTTTTCCATCAACAATTAATTCATAACCACCCTCTAAACGCTCACCACTCATGGCTACGGTTACTTTTTCAATAAAAACAGGCTCATTAAAGCGATCTGCAATGAATAGTAATAACTCCGTTTTACCTGTACCTGTTTCACCCACCAAGCCAAGAGGCTTCGGTTGAGCGGGCGCAAGCCACCATGCTAACGCTTTACGAAGAGTTGCTTCATCAGGCGTATAATGCATGTCAGCTTTTTGACAATTTGGGTGGCGGTGTTTACGAATTTTAATCTTGTATTGATTAGGGTCGAAGATTTCAGGAAAACGCTCATGAGCATCAACTTCTATCATTTCGTTATAATCAATTTTAGTTGCAGGTTTAATTGTAGATACGTTTGATTGTGCTTGAGTATTCATATTGTGGCTCCTCCAAATAGATTTTTGAGGGACACTTATCCCGTCAAGGGTGTAGTGTCCCTTGATGGGTTTGATTTCTTAATATTTAAAATGGTACTTCTAAAAAGTCTATATAACTTTTTTCATAAAGATGAAGGTTTGGTAAGTCTAGAACAGAACAATATTCAAATGCTGCTTCTGTTTCATCCTCAACTGCAAGGTCTAGCATAAAATTCACTTGAGCCTCTGCTGCTAATTCCTCAGTTGCATAACTGGTAGAATTCCAAACTTCAACTGAGTCTGGCCAACCATCAATATGACCAAAGTGATAGCCTTCATCACTCTGACCTAATAGCAGTTTTCGCTCAGTAACATTATCATCAAGTAGAATCCAAGTATTAGACTCATGAGTAGGATAAATTTCCATTATCAACTCCTAAAACTTTAGATCATGCCAAGGAGGGATGTCTGGCCCTTCTAAGTCACTATAAAGATGAGAGTTAGACGATGAGCAATTGCTACCATTTAAGATGAAGTGCTTGTATTCACAAAGAGCTTTAGCGTATTTGTTAGTTACAAGTATTTCATTAAGTTGATTATACTGTTGTAAGATCTGTGGTACTGCAATTCTAATTAAACAAGCATCTAAATCTAGAGACTGGCATACATAATCAAAATTTGCAGAGCAAATCCATTCAAGTTCGTCGTTTAGTATCTCTGAATTCGCTTTAGCATATCGAAGCATACCAAGTGAACGATACAAAATACTTTCCCATAACGCCTTAATGTTCTCGTCTGACCAATGAATGTAATATTCACCTCTTGCAGCATCCAAACAATCATCCATTAAACTAAAAAATACATCCTGCCCAAGGGCAACTTTACCAACTCGGTGAGCTGTTATGATATCTTCGTCTAACGAATGGCACGTATATTCTGCATTTACTGACAGAAAGTGATCAGTTTTTCGCTTCGGTTTAAACTGCTTCTTTCTTTCAAGTTCTGCATTTATTTGAGCTTTGGTTATGGCCTTTTTTGGTCTAGCCATGATGTTCTCCTCCAAAGAGATTTTTAAAGGGAACATCCCCAGCAAGGGAAAATTCCCTTGCTGGGTTGGTAGATAGGTTGAGTTAGAAGTTAACCGTGGAAAACGCGGTTTGACTCTTGATATAAACGGCTTGCGCGAATAGCTAACTTGTTAGATCTATTACGTTTTGCTCGTTTAATTAATTTGCGCTCACGACGACGTAGATATGCGCCGATTGACTTGTTATTCATAAGCTCCTCCAAGTTAAAAAGCTGAAGGACTAACCTGTGAAGGTTAAACCCTCAGAGATTAAGACAAGCAACGAAGTTGCTTGGTGTGCACTCACAAAATAGATTTTTGCTTTTCAACTTGATGTTGAGAGTGCGTAACTAATATTCAACTTTAACTGCCATAGCAGAGTTATTCGCGAGAAGCGAAAAGGTATTATGAATATTAGAAAAAACAAAAGTAACATCCTTGTCATGCAAATTCCTAGGCTAGGAAACCTTATCTAGCTTGTTATTGTTGACTACCGCCATACCCTCCTGGTTGAGGTTTAGGAGCAAAACCGCCCTACGATTGCGGATAGTGTATTGGTGCGCTCTGGTCTTGCTGGCTGCGCTGATAGTTTTGTGCATTATTTTGCTGTTGACTATGATGCTGAGGCGCACTTTGGTAGTTTGAAGAACTATTTTGTTGTGGGTGACCATTTTGTTGGTTCTGATTGCCAATTAAGCCAGAGGCTTTTAAACATTCCACTTCAACTTTTCTAAGATGTTGAATTAGCTCGATAGCTTTAATCTTTGTTGAAGAGCGGTTTTGCCCACCATTATCAATCCACTTTTCTTGAACAAGTTTTCCTCTTAAAGTTACTTCGTCCCCTACTTCAATAGCTGGTTTAAAATTCTTTAAAAACCGACTATCCACTTTGACATCAAAAAAGTAAGTTCTGTCAACCCACTCACTTTGTCCGTTAGGTTCGTTTGACTTCTTAAAGTAGCCGTCATCACAAGCAATTGTCACAGTACCAAAATACCCATCTTGACCATTTCTGATATCAAGACTCGCGACTCTACCACCAAGCCTTGCTGAATTATCTTTTGCAGTACGCATATATAAGCCTTCTATAAAGTTATAAAATCATCACAACTGATGTAGATATAATTACATAAAGAAAATATCGCGCGACTTAATCAAAAATAACGGCAATATTCACCGTAACCCTTTGAATAAACTCTAATATATAAAGCCCATTCAGAGAGTAAGGTTTACCCTACTATCTGTTAAACATCCCATTCACATACAAAATCGCTTTCGCCAATTAAGCCACTAGAAATGGCCTTTTGCTTTACAGCTGATAGGTAGTCTGGTTTGTCTAAATGATTAACATCAATCTTTTTTATCTCACCCGTGAATAATGTAAGTGTTGATGTTGATTTGTCGAAAATATGAAAAGCGGAATCTTCAAACATAGGTTTCTCCTTATTGGTTATACCTAAGCATCCTGCTTCAAGCTGCATAGGTATAACCAGTAAGGAAATTCACAGGGAGCTAATGCTCGCCTGTGAAAGTTGATTTAATCAGTGGATGACTCATATTTGCTTCAACAAAGAATTCAAAATTAACAAGGTTCATTCCAAGAATATTACTATGTGAAATACTCTCATCTGAAAACCTAATTTCACCGGGAACAGCGAATACTTTGTCTTTGTTGAATATCTCAGTTGCTATTTGACTGGCCTCGTTATGTGTTTCAGCTGTTGCTAAAACTTTTAACGTTAACCTGTCATATACAATGCAATATACACTCTGAATCTTTAACTGATTGTGATTGTTGTAGCCCGAGTAGGTTGGAATTAGTTTAGTGAACTACTCGCGCCTAAAGGCATCGAGCTTCCAAGATAATAGCCTAAGCTACTAACCTTTCTTTTTTGACGCTTCGTTGGACACCGCTAGTCGAGCTTTTGACTCGGCTAGTCTTACGATTGCCTCCACGTCCAC